>JAWLFD010000091.1:0-8874 GCA_041685745.1 Wenzhouxiangella sp. | reverse complement strand
GATCTCCTGTCTCCGCACGCCTACTACCGCAATGTCGTCCGGTTTCTGCTGGGTGGCGCGGCAGCAGCCGGCCTTTCTTCGGCCCTCGGCGGGCTTTCCCTGGCCGCAACCGGCATGGCCGAATTCGCCGCCCTGCCGGCCCTGGTCGCCACGTGGTGGATCGGTGATTACGCCGGACTGATTACCGTTGCGCCGCTGTTCGCCCTGCTCCTGACCCGGCTGGCACAAGCCCTGGAGATGTCCCCCTCGAACCGCCTGCAGCAGATTCTCGGCACCTCGCCCTGGCGAGCGCTGTGGCCCGGGGCCGTCGGCAAACTGCTCGCCCTGGCGATACTGGCCACGCTCATCCTGGGCGTCGCCGTCTTGGCCGAGCACTCCGTCCTGGTCTTCGGCCTGTTCGCCTGCCTGCCGGTCCAGTGGTGGATTGCCGCCACCGAGCCCCCGCTGGCCACCTTGCTGAGCGTGTTCGGGTTCACCCTGCTGCTGGCCATCGCCGCCAGTTCCACGGGTCTGGGCGATCAAGCGCTCGTACTGCAGTTGGTGGTGATCAGCGGGGCGGTCGGCAGCTACCTGGCCCTGGCCACCGGCAGTACCCGCTCGGACACCGATGCTGTCGCGCCCTGAAGCCGACGCTCATCGGCTCCGATCCATCCATTGCCAGATCGCGTCAAGGCAGGCCCGACCCATGTGCCGGCTGCGCTCCGGACTCCACGCCGTTTCCGGCAGCGGCGTGATGTCGGAGTCCTTGAACGGCATCTCCAGGGTCATGGCCAGGCAGCCGAAGGTCTCGGCGACCCAGTCGGTGCACTTGCGCAAATCCGCGCTGCCGGGCTCGCCAACAGGGTAGCCGCGCTCGGTCTGGAAATCGGGGCTGATCGATGCCAGCAGCTGCTTGAAGCGATCGAGTTCGGCCTGGTGGGCGTCGCTCCAACTCGCGATGCCTTCGGCCCCGGCAATGAAGTTGAACGGCAGTTCCTCGTCGCCGTGCACGTCCAGCGAGAAATCGACGCCGGTCTGTCGCATGCGCTCGATGACGTAATAAACCTCAGGCGAGAACTCGGCCGATGGGTCACGCCACTCGCGATTGAGGTTGCGGCCGTGGGCGTTGCAGCGCAAGTGTCCGCGCACCGACCCGTCGATGCACATGTTGGGCACCAGGTAGACCACGGCCTGCTCGAGCACGCGCCGGGCGACCGGATCGTCCTCGTCGAGCAGGCGATCCAGAAAACCCTCCACCCACCACTCGGCCATGGTTTCGCCGGGATGCTGGCGAGCCGTGATCCAGAGCCGCTTGCGGCCGTTTTCAGCCTCGCCGATCGTCAGCAATGTATGGGCATGCCCGTCCGGTGTCGTGCACAGGCTTTCGGCGCGGACCCGCGGCGAGACCAGCGCATCGGCGATCAGCTGCCGGTGACGGTCCAGACCATACGGCGCGAAATAGGCATAGTCGACCATGTCGGTTTCGGGCGTATGCTCGATGATCAAGCGCTCGCCGTCGAACCGGGTCGACACGCGCCGCCACTCGACCCCGTCGCTGCAGCAAACCGCCTGGTAGTCCCTGAATCCTTCGGGATAGGACACCTTGCCGGCGTTCTCGATGGTCATTCGGCAGGGCTGGCCGGCTGCATCGCACAGCTGGAAATAAAACCACTGCAGGTGCCGCTCGCCGACGTCGGGCCGAATCTTCAAGGCAATGGCATCGGCGCGCTCGGCCGACAGGACTTCGATATTGCCGCCGTCGAAGCGGCTATGAATGCTCAAGGCCATCGTGATCTCCTAAGGTCCATGGTGGGGCGAGAACTCGCGTCCATTATTGCAGCGAATGAGAGAGAAAGACTTCCTCGACGCGTCGAAAGCTGCCGGCGGTGCCGGCGCGGATTTCAAGCCCGCGGCGTGTCCAGGGATGTGCCAACCGCAGTTCGACGGCGTGCAGCAGCAGCCGGTGGCAGTCGAAAAGTTCGCGAAACAGCCGGTTGTGGCGGCCTTCTCCGTAGGTCGTATCCCCGATCAACGGGTGGAAAAGGTGCTTGAAGTGACGCCGAATCTGATGCGTGCGTCCGGTTTCGGGCCGGACCTCGACCAGCGAGTAACGCGCGCTCGGGTAGCGACCCAGCGGCACCGGCAGCTGCATCGTGGCCAGTCGCCGGTAACAGGTCAGCGCCGGCTGCTCCGTGCGCCGGTCCGCGGTCGCAAGCGGGTGATCGATCCGACCCGCCGGGTCGGTATAGCCGCGCACCACCGCCAGATAGCGCTTGTCGAAGCGCCGCGCCATGATCTGGCGTCCGACCGCCGCAGCGGTCTGCGCATCGAGCGCGAACAGCAAAACGCCGGAGGTCGCCCGATCGAGCCGGTGCAGCGGCCAGACCCGATGGCCGAGCTGGTCGCGCAATCGCTGCAGGGCAAAGACCGCATCATCGCTGCGCGGGGTCTTGTGGACCACCAGTCCGCAGGGCTTGTCGATGGCGCACAGCCAGCGGTCGCGAAACAGGACGGGCAGCGCGTCATCGGGCGCCGACTCAGCCTGCGGGCTCATGGCTCGGCGCGGCTGACCGCATCCAGCTTGTCGAGCAGGGCGTTCAGCGTACGCCGCTCGTCGGGCGTCAGCGCCGCCAGCAGCCTTTGTTCGTAGTCCAGCGCAGCCGGGGCGATGGCGGCATGGACCGCCTCGCCTTCTTCGCTGAGCGTCAGCGGCTTGGCGCGTCGGTCATTGTCGTTTGACTCGCGCAGCACCAGCCCGGCCTCGAGCAGGCGGCGCACGGCCCGACTGATGGCGACCTTGTCCATCGCCGAACGCTCAACGATCTGGCTGGCCGGAATCGCCGGAAAACGCCCGAGGATCGCGATCACGCGCCACTCGGTCACCGAAAGCCCGAACCGCTGTGCATAGGTCCGGGCAATACCCTGGCTGACCTGGTTGGAGAGCACCGAAAGCCGGTACGGCAGGAATTCCTCGAGCTTGAGCGGGGGAGCGGTCATCACGGTGGGCATGGTTGAAAATAGTTTCAAATGTAACTAATATCGATTCACATTGTCGACAGTTTGCCCGCAAGGAGATGCACATGGCCACACATCGCCCCAATCCGCTGGGTGTGGAACAGTTCGAGTTCATCGAATTCGCCGCACCGGAACCCGCCCTGCTGCACGATCTGTTCACCGCCCTGGGCTTCGTCGCCGTGGCCCGTCACCGCGACCGTCCGGTCACCCTGTACCGCCAGGGCGGAATTCAGTTTCTGGTCAACGAAATGCCCGACTCCTTCGCCAGCCGCTTCGTCGCCGAACACGGGCCGGCCTGCACCGGTTTTGCCCTGCGCGTGGCCGATGCAGCGAAGGCGCAGCGAGCGCTGATCGAGCGCGGCGCCGAGGCCGTCGATGAAAAGGCAGGACAACCCGCGCTCGACCTGCCCTGCATCCGCGGCATCGGCGGCAGCCTGCTCTATCTCACCTCGGGCCCCGAAGACCTGGAGCGGGAGTTCGAGTTCGACCCGGACGTCGACCCCAACCCCACCGGCGCAGGCCTGAACTTCATCGATCACCTGACCCACAACGTCCACAACGGCCGCATGAGCCACTGGGCCGGCTTCTACGAGACGCTGTTCGGCTTCTACGAAGTCAAGTACTTCGACATCAAGGGCGCCCAGACCGGGCTGCGCTCGCAGGCCATGACCGCGCCCAACGGCCGCATCTCCATTCCGATCAACGAATCCGAAGACCCCAAGAGCCAGATCAACGAGTACCTGGACCAGTACCGCGGCGAGGGCGTCCAGCACATTGCGCTCTACAGCGATGACATCTATGCCTCGGTCGAAGCACTTCGGGCCAACGGCATCGACTTTCTCAATACCCCGGACGCCTATTTCGACGTCATCGACCAGCGCATTCCCGACCATGGCGAAGACCTTGAGCGGATGCGCGCCAACCGCATCCTCATCGACGCCGACCGGCAGCAGCCCGACAAGCAACTGCTGCAGATCTTCACCCAGACCAACATCGGGCCGATCTTTTTCGAGATCATCCAGCGCAAGGGCAACGAAGGCTTCGGCGAGGGCAACTTCCAGGCTCTGTTCGAGGCCATCGAACGTGATCAGCGTGAACGCGGCGTGTTGTAGGCTTGTCGACATGAAAAAATGGATCAACCACCCCAAGGTCGAGGGCAAGGCCAGCCGTCAGGCCCACTGCGACCTGCCCGAAGACACCTACGAGCGCGAGCTGGGCAAGGAAGGCTTCTTCGGCCCGGCCACGCACATGTATCACAGCCATCCGCCGACCGGCTGGAGCGATTTCGAGGGCCCGCTGCATCCGCGCGCCTTCGACACCACCAGGATCGAGACCGATAGTCGTTCACCGTGGGATGCGAGCGAGTTGATGCACAACGCCAGCACCCGCATCCGCAGCTGGACCTGCAGCGGCACCATGGACGTGCTCGCGCGCAATTCCGACGGCGACGAGCTGCTGTTCATCCACGAAGGCGCCGGCGCGCTGTATTGCGATTACGGCCACCTCGCCTTCCGCGACGGCGACTACATCGTCCTGCCGCGCGGCACGATGTGGCGGATCGAATCCGACGCGTCGGTCAGAATGCTGCTCGTCGAGGCCACCGGCTCGAGCTACATGCTGCCCGACAAGGGGCTGGTCGGACCGCACGCCATCTTCGATCCGGCCATGCTCGACACCCCGGCCATCGACGACGCCTTCCGGGCCCAGCAGGGCGAGCGCGAATGGAAAGTGGTGGTCAAGCGCCGCAACCGCCTGTCGACCATCACCTACCCGTTCAACCCGCTCGATGCGGTCGGCTGGAAGGGCGACCTGGCCCCGGTGCGCATCAACTGGCGCGATATCCGTCCGTTGATGAGCCATCGCTATCATCTGCCGCCCTCGGCGCACACCACGTTCATGGGCAACCGCTTCGTGATCTGCACTTTCGTGCCGCGGCCGTTCGAGTCCGATCCCGGCGCGCTCAAGGTGCCGTTCTTCCACAACAACGACGACTACGACGAGCTGATCTTCTACCACGCCGGCAACTTCTTCTCGCGCGACAACATCCACCCCGGGATGATGACGCTGCATCCCTGCGGCTTCACCCACGGCCCGCACCCGAAGGCGCTCAAGCATGCCTTTCAACCGAAGGCCGAAGCCACCGAAGAGGTCGCGGTCATGATCGACACCCGCGACGCGCTGGAGGTCACCGGCGCAGCCGAGGCGATCGAATGGACCGGTTACGTCGACAGCTGGAAAGGATGAACCTCATCGCATGAAACTCGCCACCCTGAAACAAGGCGGCCGCGACGGCACCCTGGTCGTGGTCAGCCGCGACCTGACCCGCGCCGTGCGCGCAGACGGCATCGCCCCCACCCTGCAGGCCGCGCTCGATCAGTGGGATCACCTGGCCCCGCGCCTGAACGCGCTCTACGACGAGCTCAATGCCGGTACCATCGAGGACATTTTCGATCTCGACCCGGCCGGCCTGGCCGCGCCGCTGCCGCGCTGCTACCAGTTCGTCGACGGCTCGGCCTACCTGCCGCACGTCGAGCGCGTACGACGCGCCCGCGGCGCCGAAGTGCCGAAGAGCTTCGAAACCGATCCGCTGATGTATCAGGCCGTCTCCGATGGCCTGCTCGGGCCGTGCGACGACATCGCCATGGCCTCGGCCGAGTGGGGCATCGATTTCGAGTCCGAGATCGGCGTCATCAGCGACGACATCCCGATGGGCGCCAGTCCAGACGAATGCGCCGAGCATATCCAGCTGCTGACCCTGATCAATGATGTCTCGCTGCGCAACCTGATTCCCGGCGAACTGGCCAAGGGGTTCGGCTTTCTGCAGTCCAAGCCGCGCTCGGCGCTCTCGCCGGTGGCGGTGACCCCGGACGAACTCGGCCCGGACTGGCGCGAGGCCAAGGTTCATCTACCCTTGAAGACCTGGCTCAACGGCGAACTGTTCGGCCAGCCCGAGGCGGGCGAGGACATGCAGTTCTCGTTTGCCGAGCTGCTGGCCCACGCCGCCCATACCCGACCGCTGGCCGCCGGCACCCTGCTCGGCTCCGGCACCATCGCCAACCAGGACACGGCCCGCGGGGCCTCTTGCCTGGCCGAGAAACGGATGCTGGAAATCATCGCCGGCGGTGAGCCGACCACCCCGTTCCTGCAGTTCGGCGACGTGGTCCGCATCGAGATGGTCAACCGCCAGGAAGAGTCCATCTTCGGGGCCATCGAACAGACCGTGATCGAATATCGACGCTGAGCAGCATCCGGCGATGACCGATCCCAGGCTCCAGCTTTACTCCTACTGGCGCTCTTCGGCCAGCTACCGGGTGCGCATGGCGCTGAACCTGAAGAATCTGGACTACGACATCCGTCCGATTCACCTGGTGCGCAACGGCGGCGAACAGCACCGAACGGACTTTCTCAAGATCAACCCGCAGGGATTGGTGCCCTGCCTGATCCACGAAAAGACCGTGCTGACCCAGTCGCTGGCCATCATCGAGTATCTCGACGAGCGTTTTCCCGACCCGCCGCTGATGCCGCCGGATGCCGCCGGCCGGGCCCGGGCACGCATGATCGCCCAGGCCATTGCCTGCGATCTCCACCCGCTGAACAATCTGCGCGTGCTGCACTACCTCGACAGCCGAGCCGGACTGGACGACAGGGCCAGAATGGACTGGTACCGGCACTGGACCGAGAACGGGCTACGGGCTGTCGAGGCGCTGTTGCGGGAAACGCCCAAGCGAGCGCGCTTTTGCCTCGGCGAGCAACCCGGGCTGGCCGATTGCTGTCTGCTGCCGCAGGTCTACAATGCCCGGCGCTTCGACTGCAGCCTGCGCGGCTGCGATCGAATCCTGGCAATCTGCGAGCGCCTGGAGGCCGATCAGCGGATTGAAAAAGCAAGACCGGAAAATCAGCCGGATGCAGAGTAGACTGTGAGCCTAGACTTCTTCGACCCCGTAGCCAGGAGCCGCAAAATCCGATGAAACGAGGCTTTCCAACAGTCGCTGCGCTGCTGGTACTGCTGGCAGCCTGTGCGACCACCCCGCCGGACCCGCGCCTGCTCGACAATGCCGAGCAGGCCATCGAGAGCGCCAGGGAAGCGGGCGCCGAGGAGTACGCACCACTGGAACTGCGCTTTGCCGAGGAACGTCTCGATGCCGCCCGCTTCCAGTTCGAGAACGATCAGTCAGCGCCGGCACGCCGGCTTGCCGACGAGGCCGAAATCGAGGCCCAGCTTGCCCTGGCCCGGACCCGGGCCGCGCGGGCTCGGGCCGACCTGGCCCAGCGCCAGCGCGAGCTCGAAAGCCTGCGCCAGGACCTGGTCGAAGCCTTCGGCGACGAGGTGGTCGAGCGATGAGTGGACTGCGTTTTGCCCTGCTGGTTGTGCTCGTGCCGCTGCTGGTCGCCTGCGCGGCCCAGCCGCGCGACGACGGCGCGCTCGACAACCTGCGAACCGATCTGGACGCCTTCCAGGCCGACCGCGAGTTGGCCGAGCTGGTGCCGCTTGCGCTGGCTGATGCCGATCGCGCCGTGCGCGCGGCGACGGCCGACGGGTTGGACGAGGAAGAACAGGCGCATCGCATCCGGATCGCGGAAAAAAGGCTAGAAATCGCCCGCGCCGAGGCATTCCGGGCCCAGGCGGCTTCGCGGGTCGAGGCCGTGGAAGCCGAACGTACCCGACTCCTGCTGCGCGCCAGCCGACTGGAAGTGGAACAGGCGCGACGCGAGGCCGAGCAGGCACGCCTGCTCAGCGCCGCCACAAGCGAGGAAATCGAGCGAACCCGACGCGCCGCCACGGCCGCCGACGAGCAGCGTGATCAGGCCTCGCAGCGCGAACAGCAGGCGCGCGAGGAGGCTGAAGCCGCCAGGCGCCTGGCCGATGCGCAGGCCAGCGAAATCGAGCTCGCCCGACGCGAGGCGCAGCTGGCATCCGAGGCCGCAGCCTCGCTGCGCCGGCGCCTGGAACTGATGGAACTGCGCGAAACCGATCGCGGTGTCGTGATCACCCTGGGCGATGTGCTGTTCGAACTCGGCGAGACCGAACTCCAGTCCGGCGCCCGGGGAAACCTGGAGGACGTGGTCGACCTCCTGCAGACCGAGCCCGAACGACGCATCCGCATCGAGGGTCACACCGACAGCAGCGGCCCGGCGAGCGTCAATATGCGCATTTCCCAGGAGCGCGCCGAAGCGGTCCGCGGTGCCCTGGTGGACATGGGCATCGATGCCGACCGGGTCCAGGCCGTCGGCATGGGCGAGGAGTTCCCCATCGCCAGCAACGAAACCGAAGACGGACGCAGCCAGAATCGGCGGGTGGATGTGATCCTGCTCAATGATTGAGTGACCATCGCTCGGTCAGGGAAATCATCCGCTTGCAGTCATAAGCGCTTTGCGCTACAACGAGTATCAAGCCTAGAGGAGTTCTACCCCATGTTCGAAAACCGTCAGCGAGAACTGGAAACCCTGCTCAAGGAAAACGAAGAGTTCCGGCGTCTCTACAATCACCATCAGCAGCTGGAAAAGCGCGTCATGGCAGCAGAAAACGGCACCGCCCCGATGGAGGATCTTGCGCTCAACCAGCTCAAGCGTGAAAAACTCAAGGCCAAGGACCAGCTGACCCGAATCATGGAACAGGCCCACGCGGCCTGACCCCGTCCGACCTCCCAGCGACCGCGACCGCTCGGCGACCCCTGTCGATCGGCGCGGTCGCCCCGTCTCCGCGAGCCATGCCATCGTGACGACCTACGGCAACGTCCTCGAACTGATCGGGAACACGCCGATCGTGCAAGTCCGTCAGCTCGACACCGGACCCTGCGAGCTGTTTCTGAAGCTCGAAAGCGCCAACCCCGGCGGCTCGATCAAGGACCGCATCGCGCTGAAGATGATCGAGGCGGCCGA
>JAWLFD010000090.1:0-8984 GCA_041685745.1 Wenzhouxiangella sp. | reverse complement strand
CGTTCACCGGCCACGAAGATCACGATGCCGGTCAGTGCCGAGACGATGACCACCAGCAGCGGCGTCCAGAAAAGCAGCTGGTCCATCACGGCGCCAACCCCGGCGGCAGACCGGCCTCGACCAGGTCGAGGATCGGTGCTGAGGCAAAGCCGGCCAGGATGGCACCCAGGCCCAGCAGGAGCGCGGCGACACTGGCGAGGTTGGGGGTTCGCCGTTCCTCCGGCTGGCCGTTGCGGCGGCGCGGATGCAGGCAGACTACAGCGAGCACCCGAAACAGGTAGGCCGCGGCCAGCAGGCCGCCGACGGCGACCAGAGTGAGCCAGCCCCAGGCTTTCATTTGCCAGGCGGCTTCCAGAAACAGCCACTTGGCCAGAAAGCCGCCGCTGGGGGGCAGGCCCATGATGCTTACCCCGCCCAGGGCCAGCGCGAACACGTCCAGCGGCATGCGCTGATCGACGCCGGCCAGACGCTGGAGGCGGTCGGTTCCCATTCCTTTGAGGATGTTCGCGGCGGCCAGGAACATGGCGGCCTTGGCCAGCCCGTGAGACAGAAGGTGGTAGCTGGCGCCCTGGAAGGCGAGCGTGCTGGCCAGGGGAAACAGCAGCAGCAGGTAACCCAGTTGGGCAACGGTGGAATAGGCGATGACCATTTTCAGGCGCTGCTGCACCAGCGCCGCCAGGGACCCGTAGACGATGGCGGCCGCACCCAGCAGACCGAGCAGCAGGGCCGCCTGATCCAGATCCCAATGCGGTATGCCCCAGAACCACAGCCGCCAGATCAGATAGATGGAAACCTTGACCACCATCGCCGACAGGATGGCGCTGACCGGGCCGGGTGCGTTGCCGTGGGCGGCCGGCAACCAGGCATGCAATGGGAAAATGGCGGCCTTGATCAGCAGTCCGACAATCATCAGGGCAATGGCCGTGACCGCCAGCCAGCCGGGATCGAGAAGGTCGGCGAGCATGTAGAGATCCAGGACCCCGGTCTGGCCGTAGATCAGGCCCACGCCCAGCAGGTACAACAGTGAGGCCAGCAGGGCGAGCAGCAGGTAGCGCATCGCAGCGCGCAGCGCCGGCGGTTTGCCTTCCAGGGCGATCAGGCCGATCGCGGTCAGGGTGACCAGCTCCAGGGTCACGTAGATATTGAACAGGTCGGCCGACAGAACGAGCGCGTTCATGCCGGCAAACAGCATCAGCCATAGCGGCCAGAAGCGATGCGCGTGCTCGTTGTCGGCTGGAAACGAGGAGTTTGCATGCAGGCTGACCAGGAGGGTCATGCCGACGTTGAGCCAAAGCATCAGGAGACTCAGCGGATCGAGTTGCCACGAGATGCCCAGCGGTGCGGCGTGGCCGGCCAGGAGAACGCGGTATGTGCCGCTTTCGAGTACTTCCAACGTCGGGAGCACCAGCAGCAGCGGGAGCGGCATCAGCCCGAGACGGATATTCAGGCGCAGCCAGGTTCGCGGCAGGACGACGGCGCCGGCCGCGGCCAGCAGCGGCAGGAAGACGATCAGCGCCAGCGCTTCAGTCGTCATTCTCCGGCTCGTCCTCGACGGCCAGGCTTGCGTTGCCGGTTTCCTGGCACATCCGAACCATGAGCGCCAGGCCGAAGGCGGTCGCGGATACGGCGATGACGATGCCGGTCAGGACCAGTGCCTGCGGGATGGGGTCGGTCTGGCCGGAGATGGGTGCCGAGGTTGCGACCAGCAGGATGAAGATGGCACTGCCCATGATGTTGATGGCAAACAGCTTGCGCATCAGGTGAACGCTGACGATGAGCCCGTGAACGCCGACCCCGAAAAGGACGGCGGCGGCCAGGACGTAGACGGTGGCGCTATCCACGGGAACGCCGCTTGAGGCTTGCGGCACCGGCAAACAGCAGTACCAGGGTCAGTGCGATCGAGATCATCATCGCGCTTTCGATGAAATAGACCGCCCAGACCCCCGGCAAGGCCATCAGCGGCTGCCCGTACAGCAGCGGGGCCAGGCCGATCAGGATGAAACTGACCAGGCCGACCAGCAAGCCGCCGTTGAGGAGCGGGCTGTAGTCCCGGCTCGAGGCCAGCCTGCCGGTCAGCGCCAGCAACACGCCGCAGGCGGCCAGGACGGCGCCGGCCTGGAACGCGCCGCCGGTTTCCTGACTGCCGGCCTTGAGCAGGTGGACCGATATCAGCACCGTCAGTGGCACCACGATGGCCAGCAGCGCGCCGATCAGCGGCGTATCGGGATCCTCGGTGGTCAGCGATCGATCGAGGTCGTCCTGTCGGGTGACGGCCTGGGCCGAGAGCAGTGCGGCCAGCAGGACCGTGATTTCCAGAAGGGTATCGAAGCCGCGAAACAGCAGCAGCACCCCGGTGACGGGATTGCCCAGGCCGGTCGATTCGAGTGTCTCCAGAACGGCGATTCCGGCCTGGCCGGGCAGTGGTTCGGCCTGAATGGCGGCCAGCCCGATCACGCCGACCAGAACCCCGGAAGCCAGCGCAATCGGCAGTGCGAGCCGGGATCGGGGTGTCCGGGTGGCGTTGTCGTGGTCGGGCCGAATCTCGATCAATCTGCGGTAGGCGATCATCATCAGGGCGCCGGTCACGCCGGCGCCGATGGCGGCCTCGGCCATCGCCAGATCCGGCGCATCCAGCCGCGCCCAGGCCAGCGACATTGCCAGCCCCAGGACCACGAAATGGATGATGCCGCGAAACAGCGAAGCCCCGTTGATCGCCTGAATGGCGAGCCCGATCAGGCTGGCGATGATCAGCAGATCCAGCGCCAGCCCGGTCATCAGCGGTCCGGCCTCGGGCGCACGGGTTCCCTTCCGGCGCCGTGGGCGTGCCTGGCAATGAGGTGAGCCGAGACGGTGGCGGCGAGCAGTCCGATCATCCAGACCAGGGCGAGGATGGCGGCGACCTGCCAGTCCGCGCTCAGCACCGCCAGCCCCACGCAGATCAGGAACAGCCCGGTGTTGTCGGCCTTGGCCAGGGCATGCAGGCGGCAGTAGACGTCCGGAAATCGCAGCAGGCCGATGGTGCCGGCCAGGTAGAAACCACAGCCGGCCAGTAGCAAGACGAGGGAAACGCTTTCGGTCGGGCTCATGGGTCGTCCGCCGCTTCTTCACGGCCTGCCGGCAGCCCGACGAAGGCCAGCGACAGGATGCTGGCCAGCATGACGATCAGCAATGCCACGTTGCGCAGGGACGGCAAGTCCATCCATTCGGCAAGCACCAGCAGCGCGGCGACGGTCGTGGTGCTGAACAGCAGGGCGGCGAGCATGCGGTCGGCCAGGGTCGGTCCACGGTAGACGCGCAGCATTCCGGCGATCAGGTTGATGATCAGAAAGAGGATGATGGATGGCAGCGCGACCTCGATCATCGAGCGGACCGTTTGGGCGCGAAGACCCAGTCGAGCTTGCGTTCGAGTCGGTCCACCGATGCCATGGCCTCGGGGGCAAGCGAGTGCACGATCAGATCTTTGCCTGACTTGTCCAGCATGACGCTGAGCGTGCCCGGCAACAGGCTGATGAAACTGATCAGCAGCGTGGTCGGCTTGCCGGGCGGCAGGGCAATGGTGTGCGGGTGAAAATCCGGTTCGATCGGCAGGCCGGGCTTGAGCGCACGGACAGCGACATCGAAGCCGCCCTTGAACGACTCCCACAGGAAAAATCCGGCGAAGGCCAGCCAGCGCAGGGGCCGCCAGGGGTAGGGTTCTTCCGGTGCAAGCCAGGCACCGAGGCCGGCGCCGACGGCAGAGGCCAGGCTGCCCACGAGCAGGCCGCTGAGCCCGTTGAGCGCGATCCAGATCAGCAGAAGCACCCCGAAAACCTGGGCGAACCAGGTCAGCGGAAGGCGCGTTCGCCCGGATGAAAGATTGCCTGCATTCATCAAGTGCGGCCTCGACAGTGCGCGATCGGTTGCGCGACCGTCTCCGATTCCCTCCTGCATTGATGACCTATCATATCAGGACTTGCTGATCCTGCCTGACCGTGACCTCCTACCTGATCATTCTTACGCTGATTGCAGCCGGCTGGGTTTTTGCCCGCTTTCGCATCCTGCCGGAAGCCACGCCCGGGGTGCTCAACCGGGTGGTGATCACCCTTTGTCTGCCGGCGCTGATCGTCATCCACGTTCCCACGCTGGAGCCGGCGTGGTCGCTGCTGCCGTTGATTCTGATTCCGTGGCTGCTGCTGGCGATGACGGTGCTGGTCATTCTCCCGCTGGCTCGCCTGATGTCGCTGTCGCGCGAGGCCACTGCGGCGCTGCTGGTGCTGATCCCGCTGGGCAATACATCGTTCCTGGGTTTTCCGCTGATCGAGGCGCTGCTGGGCTCGGAGTTCATCCGCCTGGCGGTGGTCTACGACCAGTTCGGTTCCTTTCTGATCGTGTGCACCCACGTACTGTTCGTGGTCGGCTGGTACGGGGAGGGCGCGAATCCGGACTTTCGCTCGATGGGACGACGCATCGGGACCTTTCCGCCTTTTCTGGCCTTGTTGTTTGCGCTCGTTCTCGGCAATCACTGGTTTCCGGATTGGCTGATGCAGATCGTCGAGCGTTTCGCGGACATGCTGCTGCCGCTGGTCACGCTGGCGATCGGGATGAGTCTGCGCCTGCGCCTGGTGCGCCGGGATCGCTGGCCGCTGGTAATCGGTCTGCTCGGCAAGCTGGTGGTGCTGCCGGGGCTGGCGATGGTCATGGCCCTGGTGTTCGGGGCTCACCCCGACGTGGCCATGGTTGCGGTACTGGAATCGGCCATGCCGCCGATGATCACGGCCGCAGCCCTCCTGACCTCGGCCGGACTGGCGCTGCGCCTGGCCCCGGCCCTGGTGGCCTGGGGCGTGCTGGTTTCAGCGCTGACGGTGCCTTTCTGGTTCTGGCTGGCCGGGCTGGTGTTCAGCTGACAGTATCGCTGATCAGCCGCGTGGCCCACCAGGACCCTGCGCCGACTGGCTTTCTGCCGTCTCGATCCGGTTGCGGCCTGCCGCCTTGGCGGCGTACAGGGCGGTATCGGCCCGCTGCACCAGCGCTTCGGTTGACTCGACGGGGTGCCACTGAGCGCAGCCCAGCGACAGCGTGACGGCGCCGACCTCCGGGTCACCGGCGGCCTCTACCGCCGCCCGAATGCGCTCGGCCGTGGAGAACGCGACGTTTTTCGAGGCGTTGTCCAGCACCACCAGAAATTCTTCGCCGCCCCAGCGGATGGCGTGGTCGGTCTCGCGAATCTGGGATTGAATGACGTCGGCAACCTTCTGCAGGACCCGGTCACCGCTGGCGTGACCATGGTCGTCGTTGACCTGCTTGAAGTGGTCGATATCGGCCATCAGTAGGGCAAACGCACGATCTTCGTTGATTGCCGCTTCGTGAGCTCGGGCCAGAACCCGCTCACCGGCCCGTCGGTTGCACAGCCCGGTCAGCGGGTCGCGGCTGGCTTGCTCTGACAGCTGCCGTTCCTGCACGACCTTGTGGCTGACATCCTTGCTGATGCTGACGAAATGACGGACGGTGCCAGCGCGGTCGGTGATGGGCGTGATGCTCTGGTCGGCATAGTAGATCTCGCCGCTCTTGCGGCGGTTGGCGAAGGTCGCCCGGAAGGGCTGCCCGCGGGCGAGCGCGTCTTTGAGAATGTTGTAAAAGTCGTCTGCTTGCTGACCGGACTGCAGAAACTTTGGCGTTCTGCCGAGGATTTCTGCGCTCTCGTAGCCGGTCAACTGTTCGAAAGCCTGGTTGGCGAAGACGATTCGGGCGCCCGCATCGGTGATCAGGATCGGGTCCCGGGCGACGTCGAGCGCCCGGGCCATCAGGTTGCGCTCGCTTTCGGCCTGCACGCGGGCGGTAATGTTTTGCTGCAGCGAAACGAAATGGCGAATCTCGCCGCGGCTGTCGCGGATCGGCGAGATATTCCACTCGACGTGATAGGGCGTGCCGTCCTTGCGGTAGTTGATGGTCGATCCCTGGAAGAACCGGCCTTCGTGCAGGCAGTTGCGCAGCCTGTCGATGACGGCCCGATCGGTCTCGGGTCCCTGCAGAATGCGCGGTGATCGGCCGATCAGTTCGGCGACCGGATAGCCGGTCATGCGCGAGAACGCCGGGTTGCACTTTTCGATCAACGGTCCGCCATGGTCGAAGCGCGCATCGGTGATGACGATCGAGTTGAAGGCCTGCTCGAGAACCGCATCGAGCAGACCCTGACCTTCGAACCGCGTGATCTCGGTCACAAGTCCGCTCAGAACGGCGCGCTGCCGGGCGTTCGGGGGTACGGGATCACGTCGCGGATGTTGCTCAGGCCGGTGATGTAGTTGAGCAGGCGTTCGAAGCCCAGGCCGAAGCCGGCGTGGGGGACGGTGCCGTAACGGCGCAGGTCGAGAAACCAGCCGTAGTCGCTTGCGTCCAGATCGTGTTCGGCCATGCGTCGGGTGAGCACGTCGAGCCGTTCCTCGCGCTGGCTGCCGCCGATGATCTCACCGATGCCGGGGGCGAGCACGTCCATCGCCGCCACGGTCTTGCCGTCGTCGTTCAAACGCATGTAGAAGGCCTTGATTTCATCGGGGTAGTTCATGACCACGACCGGGGCCTTGCAGTGCTGCTCGGTCAGGAAACGCTCGTGCTCGGTCTGCAGATCGACACCCCACTCGGGCTTGAACTCGAACGAGCGCCCGGAGGCCTGGAGGATTCCGACCGCTTCGGCATAGTCCATGCGCACGAAGCGGCTGTCGACCAGGGCTTCCAGGCGCCGGATCGCCTCCGGCTCGACCCGTTCGGCGAAAAACGCCATGTCGTCGGGACAGCGTTCGAGCACCTGGGCGAAAACGGACTTAAGGAACTCCTCGGCCAGGCTGGCCAGATCATCGAGATCGGCAAAGGCGATTTCGGGCTCGACCATCCAGAACTCGGCCAGGTGACGGGTGGTGTTGGAGTTTTCGGCGCGGAAGGTGGGGCCAAAGGTGTAGACCTTGCTCATGGCCAGGCAGAAGGCCTCGACGTTGAGCTGGCCGGAGACCGTCAGAAAGGTCTCGCGGCCGAAGAAATCCCGGCTGAAGTCGACGGCGCCGCGCTCGGTTCGCGGCAGGTTCATCAGGTCGAGCGTGCTGACCCGGAACAGCTGGCCGGCGCCCTCGGCGTCGGAAGCGGTGATGATCGGGGTGTTGACCCAGTAGTAGCCGTTGCGGTCGAAGAAGTCGTGGATGGCGCGTGCGGTTGCATGGCGGATGCGGGTCACCGCACCGAAGGTGTTGGTCCGGGGGCGCAGGTGGGCGACGGTGCGCAGAAACTCGTAGGAATGCTGCTTGGGCTGAATCGGGTAGTGGTCCGGGTCTTCCACCAGGCCCGGAATCTCGACCTCGGCGGCCTGGATCTCCAGGCTCTGGCCGCGACCCTTGGATTCGACCACCGTGCCCTTGCAGCGCACCGAAGCACCGCTGGTCAGGCGCAGAATGCCGTCGCTGTAGTTGGCCAGGCTGTGGTCGGCGACCAGCTGCAGGTTGGCAAAGCAGGAGCCGTCGTTGACGTGGATGAAGGAAAAACCGGCCTTGGAGTCGCGTCGGGTGCGGACCCAGCCCTGGACCAGTACGTCGGTGCCGGCGGCGAATTTGCCGGCCAGCACGTCGCGCACGCTTGCAGTGAGCATGGTATTGAATGCGTCCTGTCGTTGAATGAGGGATTGACAACCCTGATAATAATGGATTGAGCAACCCGAACGGATGGCAGCTGATGAACAATGACCAGATTTTCCTGACCGACGCGGCGGCTGAACGGGTACGCGATTTCATGGCCCGCGAAGGCGGCATCGGCCTGCGCGTCGATGTGCGCCGCACCGGTTGTTCCGGATGGGCCTACGATGTCGGCATCGCCCGGGCGACCGAGGCCTCGGATCATGTCTTCGAAGCGCAGGGTCTTAAAGTGGTGGTTTCCGACAAGGCGCTGCCGATGGTGATCGGCACCGAGGTCGATTTCGTTCACGAAGGCCTGGTGCGTGAGTTCCGCTTCCGCAATCCCAATGTCACCGGGGAATGCGGTTGTGGCGAGAGCTTTACCGTCGGTTGATCGATTTTTGGTCTGAAGGGCCTTTTTTGGTTATACTGTACGGCTAGCCTTGCCCGGTACTCGGGCGGGCGCCCTTGCTCCACGGCGGACTGTCCCGACAGCGCCGACCGGGGGCTTTGAAGGGGCGAAGACGCGATGTCGCGGTCTGCCCCGAGAAACCGTAAGGAGAACACAACGTGAGACACTACGAGATCGTGCTGCTGGTCCATCCGGACCAGAGCGAGCAGGTGCCCGGCATGCTCGAGCGCTACCAGTCGCTGGTCGAGACCAACGGCGGCAAGGTGCATCGCAGCGAAGACTGGGGTCGCCTGCAGCTGGCCTACACCATCGCCAAGCTTCACAAGGCGCACTACCTGATGCTCAACATCGAGTGCGACGCCGCGACCCTCGAGGAACTGGAAGGCGTTTTCCGCTTCAATGACGCCATCCTGCGTCATCTGATCGTGCGCAAGGACGAGGCCGAGACCGAGCCGTCGATCATGCTCAAGCGCAAGGAGAACAAGGACGAGCGCGACAATCGTCGGCGCGCGATGGTCGAGGACGTTGCCAGCGACGATGACGACGAGGATGGCTCGAGCGTCGCCGAAGACGGCGCCGAGGCCGAAACCGAAACCACCCAGCGGGAGAGTTGATCATGGCTCGATTCATGAGAAGGCGCAAATACTGTCGATTCACCGCCGAGGGGATCGAGCAGGTTGATTACAAGGACGTGGATCTGCTCAAGGATTTCGTCAGCGAAACCGGCAAGATCGTGCCCAGCCGGATCACCGGCACCAAGGCAAAATATCAGCGCCAGCTGGCCACTGCAGTCAAGCGGGCCCGCTACCTGGCGCTGCTGCCGTACTCCGACAATCACTGAGGACGCAGCAGCCATGAAACTGATTTTGATGGAAAAAGTCTATAACCTGGGTGATCTGGGCGACACCGTGAACGTGCGTCCGGGCTACGGTCGGAATTTTCTC
>JAWLFD010000089.1:0-8988 GCA_041685745.1 Wenzhouxiangella sp. | reverse complement strand
CCGCTCGCGCGCGCCGGCGCCGGGGTCGGCCACGCGCAGGCTTTCGGGCGGATAACCTGAGCGGCACAGGCCGCCGATCAGGGCCCGGGCCATGTTGCCGCCGCCGACAAAGGCAATCGCTAGGGGACTCATGGCGACTATTGTAGTGCCCGTGCGGCCATCAGTCGGGCCTGGGACCGAACAGGTCGGTGCCGACCCGGATCATGGTGCTTCCGGCGGCGATGGCCGCCTCGAGGTCGGCCGACATCCCGGCCGAAAGCGTATCCACCGACGGATAGACCGCGGCCAGGGCATCGAAGTGGCCGCGCAGGCGCTGGAAGACTTCGCTCTGGGCCTGGGGATTGTCGCGCGGCGCCGGAATGGCCATCAGCCCGCGCAGCTCGAGGTGTTCGGCAGCAGCGACGGCCTCGGCGAGTCGCTCGATTGCCTCCGGCGGGCAACCGGCTTTCTGCTGCTCGCCATCGAGGTTGACCTGGATGAGCACGTTCAGCGGCGGCCGGTCGGCCGGACGCTGGTCGTTCAGCCGACGCACGATCTTGACGCGATCCACGCTCTGGACCCAGTCGAAGCGCTCGGCCAGGGTTCGGGTCTTGTTGGACTGAACCGGGCCGATGAAATGCCACTCCAGGGCGAGATCAGCCAGCGCGTCCATCTTCGCCGCGGCCTCGTCGACATAGTTTTCGCCGAAACTTCGCTGCCCGTCCTCGACCAGCGCGCGAATGCGCTCGACCGGCTGTTTCTTGCTGACGGCCAGAAGGCGGATGTCGGATAGCGCTCGCTGAGCTGACGAGGCCGCCAACTCCATGCGCTCGGTGACCTGGTGGTAGCGTGTCATCGGGCAGGTGCTTTTTCGACTTTGGTGGGCTAGTATGCCAGTCAGGTCGCAGGCGGTCGAGAAATGCGCCCGGTACGCGTGGTATTCTCGGGACTTGCTGCCGGCAGTTGTTGCAAGCGATCGATTCACGGGGACACACGACATGGACATTACCGAACTGCTCGCCTTCACCGTCAAGAGCAAGGCTTCGGACCTTCACATTTCGGCCGGCCTGCCGCCCATGATCCGGGTTGACGGCGACATCCACCGGATCAATACGCCGCCGATCGACAACAAGTCCATGGCGGATCTGATCTACTCGACCATGAACGACAACCAGCGGCGCGATTACGAAGCCAACCTGGAGGTCGACTTCTCCTACTCGGTGCCGGGCATGGCCCGTTTCCGGGTCAACGCGTTCAACCAGCATCGCGGCCTGGGCGCGGCTTTCCGGGTCATTCCCAACGACATCTGGACGCTGGAAGACATCAATGCCCCGGCGGTATTCCGGGACATCATCAACGTACCCCGCGGGCTGGTGCTCGTGACCGGGCCGACCGGGTCGGGCAAGTCCACCACCCTGGCCGCCATGATCGATCACCTCAACAAGACCGAAAGCGGGCACATCCTGACCATCGAGGATCCGATCGAGTTCATCCACACCCCGCAGCGCTGCCTGATCAACCAGCGCGAGGTCAAGCGCGACACCCACGGATTCAACCAGGCCCTGCGCTCGGCCCTGCGTGAAGACCCCGACATCATCCTGGTCGGCGAGCTGCGCGATATCGAGACCGTTCGCCTGGCCCTGACCGCGGCCGAAACGGGCCACCTGGTCTTTGGCACCCTGCACACCTCCTCGGCCCCGAAGACCATCGACCGCATCATCGACGTCTTTCCCGGCGACGAGAAGCCCGTCGTGCGCTCGATGCTGTCGGAGTCGCTGCGCGCGGTGATCTCCCAGACGCTGCTCAAGCGGGTTGGCGGCGGGCGGGTCGGAGCGCACGAGATCATGGTCGCGACCCCGGCGATCCGCAACCTGATCCGCGAAGACAAGGTCGCGCAGATGTATTCGGCCATCCAGACCGGCCAGAATGTCGGCATGACCACGCTGGACCAGTGCCTGATCGACCTCGTCCGACGCGGCGTGGTGGCCAAGCAGGAGGCCATTCGCAAGGCTCAGAACAAGCAGGCGCTGGCCTGATTCGATACACCCGAGACACCGGGAGCAAGACATGAACGATATCCGCGACTGGCTCCGCCAGCTCCACGACGCCGAGGGTTCCGACCTTTTTGTGACCGTCGGGGCTCCACCGTGCCTGAAGATCAACGGCAAGATCAAACCCATCGGACGCGAGGCGCTGACGCACGAAGAAGTCTCCAGCATTGTCCACGGCATCATGCGCGAGGACCAGCGCGAGGAGTTTCGGACCACGCGTGAGTGCCAGTTCGCCATTTCGCTGGAGGGCGCGGCGCGCTTTCGCGTCAGCGCGTTTTACCAGCGCAACAGCATCGGCATCGTCTGTCGCCGGATCGAAACCCGGATTCCCACCTTTGAGGAGCTCGACCTGCCGGAGTCACTGGCCAATCTGGCCATGGCCAAGCGGGGCATCGTCTTCCTGTGCGGGGCCACCGGAACCGGCAAGTCGACCACCCTGGCCGCGATGGTCGGCCACCGGAACTGCAACAGCACCGGTCACATCATCTCGGTCGAAGATCCGATCGAGTACGTGCACAAGCACCGCAAGTGCCTGATCACGCAACGGGAAGTGGGCATCGACACGGTCTCTTTCGAGATGGCCCTGCGCAACACCCTGCGCCAGGCGCCCGACGTGATCATGATCGGCGAGATCCGCACCCGCGAGTCCATGCAGCACGCCATCACCTTCGCCGAGACCGGCCACCTGTGTCTGACCACGCTGCACGCCAACAATGCCAACCAGGCGATGGACCGAATCCTGCATTTCTTCCCCGAAGACCGGCATCACCAGATCCTGCTCGATCTGTCTTTCAACCTCAAGGCCGTCATCGCCCAGCAGCTGATTCCCTCCATCGATGGAGGCCGCCGGCACGTGGCCGTGGAAATCCTGATCAACTCCCCGCTGGTGCAGGAAAAAATCCGCAAGGGCAAGCTCGAAGAGCTCAAAAAGATCATGAAGGACTCCAGCCACCATGGCATGATCACGTTCGATCAAAGCCTGTTCAGCATGTATCAGCAGGGCCTGATCACCTACGAAGACGCCCTGCGCCACGCCGATTCAGCCAACGACCTGCGCCTGACCGTGAAACTCAGCGAGGGTGCCGATTCCGGTTCCCTCAGCGCCAATCTCAAGGATCTCGACCTGGTCGACGACGGTCGATCGCTGAGATAACCCGCGCTTGCGCCCGGGTTAACCGCCGATTAACCTCGACCGTCTTAACATTCACCGGCTGGTGGCAAACGCATGAGTTCATGCATTTGTGCCAGCGTCACAGGGCCCCATGGACCCGGGCATCACGCCCCGCCCGGGTCTTTTTCCTGCCAGGAGTCTTGTCGCCATCATGCGCATCCTGATTATTGAAGACAATCGGGACATCGCCGCCAATCTCGGCGATTTCCTGAGCGACCGCGGTCATGAAGTCGACTATGCCTATGACGGCGTCACCGGCCTGCACCTGGCCATCGTCAACGACTTTGACGCCATCGTCCTCGATCTCGCCCTGCCCGGCATGGACGGGCTGGAAGTCTGCCGCAAGCTGCGCGAGGAAGCCCGCAAGGGCACACCGGTGCTGATGCTCACGGCACGCGATCAACTCGACGACAAACTTGCCGGCTTCGATTCCGGCGCCGATGACTACCTCGTCAAGCCGTTCGAACTGCGTGAGGTGGAAGCCCGTCTGGAAGTGCTGGAGCGCCGCGGCCAGCGCATCAAGCCGCGCGAGCTCAAGGTCGCCGACCTCGAATACAACCTCGAAACCTATACCGTGCGGCGGGCCGGGAAGAAGCTTGATCTCAATCCGATCGGGCTGAAACTGCTGGAGAAGCTGATGAGCGCCTCGCCGGCAGTCGTCACCCGTCGCGAGCTCGAACACCACGTCTGGGGCGAGGAACTGCCCGACAGTGACAGCCTGCGCGTGCACATCCATACCCTGCGCGCGGCCATCGACAAACCGTTCAAGGTGCCATTGATCAATACCCGGCACGGGATCGGCTACTGCCTTGCTCCGCCCGATGAAGTTTCGACGTCGGCTTAGAAGCCGACTGATTCTGTCGTTCCTGATTTTCGGCACGCTGCTGAGCGTGGCGTTCGCGATTGCGGCCCTGTTTCTGCAGAACTGGCTGGAAGATGCGCTGATCGCCAACACGCTGGCCGACGAGGTGGACCAGTACATCAGTGACCTGCGCCGCGATCCCACGCTGGTCGAGCCGTTCTACACCCGTCTCCAGGGCTACGTCACGCGCCCTGAGCGAGCCGATATCGTGCCCGAGCCCTTTCGTGACCTCTCGACCGGCGTGCACAACGTTCGCACCGACGAGGCCCATTACAAGGCCGCGGTGCGCAAGGACGAGGACTTCTGGGTCTTTCTGACCTACGACGTGTCGGAAAACCGCGAGCTGCTGCGGCGCCTGGTCTGGGCGCTCGTCGCGGTGGTGATCTTCTTTTCGCTGCTATCGCTGGCGCTGGGGGTCTGGTCTTCAGGACGGGTCCTGGCGCCGGTCACCGAACTCGCACGAAGGCTGGAATCACTGGACGAACATGCCCCGCCTGCGTCCCTGAAACAGCATTTTCCCGATGACGAGGTCGGCCAGCTTGCCGCGGCGCTCGACGCCTACGCCACGCGCCTGCACGAGTTGGTCGAGCGTGACCAGGCTTTCAACGCCGATGTATCGCACGAACTGCGCACGCCCCTGGCGGTCATTTCCGGAGCGACGGAACTGATGCTGGCCCAGCCCGACCTGTCAGAACGCAATCGCGAACGCCTTCTGCGCATTGCGCGCGCGGCCCGCCAGTCGACCGACATCACCACCGCGCTGCTGCACCTGGTTCGCGCTGCACGCGACCGCAGCGGCGATCTTTCGGGTCAGGACGTGGGCAAGATCGCCGAACAGGTGGTGGCCAACTATCGCCCCCTGGTGGGCGAGCGCGCGCTGCGGATTTCCCTCGACGTGCAGCGCAAGCTCAACGTCATCGCGCCCGAAGCGGTCATTGCCGTGGTGCTGGGCAACCTGGTCGGCAACGCGGTGCGCTACACCGCCGAAGGCGAAGTGCGGGTGGAAGTGGACCTGGGCCAGGTCCGCATCCTCGATACCGGACCCGGCATCGCCGAAGAAGAGCTGCCGCACGTGTTCGATCGCCACTTCCGCGGACGCCAGACCGCCGGCACCAAGGGATCCGGCCTGGGGCTATCCATCGTCAAGCGCCTGTGCGACCTGTATGGCTGGCGACTGCAGTTTCGCAATCGGGCCGAGGGCGGGCTGGCGGTGACGGTTGAATTCTTTCCGGATCTGGAGCGCTCGACGGCCGGGCGATGATCGCGCCCGTGTCAGCAAACAGCGTCCAGCTGCGCTAGGCTACCAAGATGGCTATCGTTCAATGTCCAAGCTGCGGTCAGCGAATATCCTCGCTGGCAAAAACCTGTCCACACTGCAACACGGCGCTGGCGAAGCTGTCGGACGCCGATCGCAACCGTCTGGCGCGCAACCGCTGGCGGCGCAGCGTCGACCGAGCCGCCAATACAACCTACCTTGCGCTGGCCCTGCTGGTCGTCGGTGCAATCTGGTGGTGGGGTGCACCGCCGCAGGGCTGGTTCTTTCCGCCGCCGATTGTTGCGCTGATCGCGCTGCCGATCGGTCTGGTGCTGTATTCGGTAGCTCGGGGATGGCTGTTATGGCTTCGGCTGCCGCGGAATCGCCCGCCGCCGGAGCAGGACTGATCCAGCGGCTGGAGGCGGGTCGCCTAAACCGCTTCTAGTGGCCCACTAGCGAACGCGACGCACCCGAAGACGCCGGTTGTAGCCTTCCACCTGCAGCTGCCAGGATCCGAACATCCCCGGGCGAATCCGGACCTCGGGGTTTTCCACGTTCGACACCGAATAGGTCCCTGCCTCGGCCTGCTCCCAGACCATGCCGTTTTCCAGCACGAACACGTTGTTTCCGCTCCAGCCGTTGAAATCGCCGATCAGTTGGCTGTTGATCTCGGTGCGCTCTCCGCCGGGAAGGCCCCGGTCGTCAGCCGAGGCGGCCGAGCCGACCGCGCCTGACGAGTCCGGGTCTGCGGAACGTGTCGTGCCGGCTGCCCAATCGGGCACTTCGCCTTCAGCCAGCGAGCGCAGTTCGATCCAGCGATTCAGATTGGCCAGCTCTTGTTCGGTGAGCTTGTGCAGGCCGGCATCGCGGAATTCCCGGCCGGTCATGCGCTCTTCCAGGGTGGAGAACTCCCTGGCCTGCAGGACGGACGCGATCAGCGCCAGCGACAGGGCCGCGGCAAAGAAAACTTTTTTGTTCATCATGGGTGGCGCAGTTTACAGGTCATGCTTGTAGCGGACATAGGGAATGCGCCCATAAATCTGCTCCATCGGATCGTCCAGGCCCGGATCGAGCGCAGGCTCCTCCAGATTGCGCGGCGCTGCATCGAGGACGTTGCTCACGCCGATGGTGATCGAGGCGTTGCCAACCGCGCGCCAGGAGAACTCCAGATCGAACGAGTTCAGCAGGGCCTGACCGTATTGCCCGGGTGCCAGCCAGACCGGGACATCCCGGGCCTGTCCGAGGATATCGCCGCTGAACCGGCCGCGGCGCCAGCCCACGGCCAGCTGGGCGCTGTTGGCATAGCGCTCGAGGTCGCCACCGGACAGCCCGGCCAGCGTCTGGCTGCCCAGACCGAAATCGAGCAGGCTCATGCGCTGGCGATACCGCGCCAGCTGCAGACCGATGAGGAAATCGCCGACCTTTTCGTTGGCAATCCCGAAACTGACGCCGGCCTCCAGCCCTTCGCCGGACTGCAGCCCGGCCATGGGGTCCGTGCCGGGGAACAAGAAGGTCTCGGCTGCCGGCAGGATATCGGCGCCTTCGGAACGGGCGGAAAACGCACCCACGTTGAGATCGACGCCCGGTGCCGCCGTCCACTGGCCGCTGACCCGCATCAGGTTGACCGAGCCGTGCGGGACGGGGTCTTCCACGAAGCGGCAATCCTCGGCCAGGAACGAATCAATGGTCGGCGTGAAGCGATTGCACTGGATGTGCGCGAGGCTGGCCGTATTGAGCTGCCAGGCTTCCAGCGACCAGGAAAACATCGGGTCCTGTTTTGCAGACGCCAGGCCGTTTTGCTGCACGGGAAGCGACATCATCAACCGCGGTCGCGGACCCGGCAGGCCGGTCGCATCGCGCTGTCCCAGCAGGCTGAGGCTGGGCAGCGGACCCTGCTCCGGCGCCCACGGCTCGACATCACCCGTCTGGGCGCGGGCCTGCGTTCCCAGCGTCAGGGCCATTGCGAGCATCAGGCTGTGGATCAAAAAGCGCATCAGTGTCGGGTCGCGATATCGGCAGATGTTGCTTGGAACGTAAATCGGGCAGAAAGTTTTGGTTATTTCCAGTCTAGCAGAACGCGAACAATCCCGCCTTCCGGCCCGGCCCAGGACGAAAAACGCCGGGCTTGGAGCCCGGCGCCAGACGTGCAGATCGTTCGAGCGGGCGTGCGGCTACTTGATCTTGGCTTCCTTGTAGATCACGTGCTTGCGCACCACCGGATCGTATTTCTTGAACTCCAGCTTCTGCGGCGTGTTCTTCTTGTTCTTGTTGGTGGTGTAGAAATGACCCGTGCCGGCCGATGAGACCATCCGGATCTTGTCGCGAGCGCTACCTGCCATGCTGACTCTCCTTTAGACCTTTTCGCCGCGCGCGCGCATGTCTGCGAGCACCCGGTCGATTCCGTTCTTGTCGATTACGCGCAGGCCCTTGGTGGACACGCGCAGCTTCACCCAGCGATTCTCGCTTTCGACCCAGAAACGATGGCTGTGCAGATTCGGCAGCGAGCGCTTTCTGGTCCGGTTGTTGGCGTGGGAGACGTTGTTACCGACCAGCGGACGCTTGCCGGTCACCTGACACACTCGGGACATGACGATTCAATCCTGGCAAATGACGAGACTAGCCCGCCTTTATACCCCAGGATTCTGTGCGAATCAAGAACCGCGGCCGAAAAACCTGCGTCAACGCGCCGACTCCAGGTCGATTCGTCCCACCGAAAGCTGATCGCCCGGCGCCAGCCCCAGCGCCGCAGCCTGGCCGGCGTTGAGCTCGAGGACGAACTGGGCCGGGCCGCGACTGGGGTAGCTCGGACACGGCGGCCGCCGGCACGGCCGGGCATTGCCAACGATGCTGACCACGCGCAGATCGCGATCGAGGTAGATGATGTCCAGCGGAATCCGGGTATTCATCATCCAGAACGAACGCGGCGCCTCGCGCCGGAACAGAAACAGCATGCCCCGGTCATCGGCCAGTTCATCGCGATACATCAGGCCCATGGCGCGCGACTGGTCGTCGGCGGCGATTTCGACCTGGAAGCGCTGCCCATTGACGTCCACCCACGGCTCCCCGGCAAGACAGGCGCTCAGCACGAGCAGCGAACACACAGCGACCAGCCAGTATCGAGCGATGCACTTCATGGGCAGAATGGTACCCCGGTTCAGCCTTCCAGCAGGGCCTTCAGCGCCGCGATGTTGGCCCTGGCGTCATCGGCGCTCGGCTTTTCCTCGCCGGCCCGTCCGGGCCAGTCGACCACCTCGGCCGGCAGTTCGTCGAGAAAACGACTGGGCTGGCACTCGCGGCTTTCGCGCTGACGCCGGCGGGACCGGCAGTGGCTGATCACCAGGCGGCGGCCGGCCCGGGTGATACCGACATACATCAGCCGTCGTTCCTCCTCGATCTGACCCCCGTCGATGCTTTTCTGATGCGGCAACAGACCTTCCTCGCAGCCGGCCAGCCACACGCGCGCAAACTCCAGCCCCTTGGCCGCGTGCAGGGTCATCAGCCGAACCAGGTCGGCGCCGTCGTTGCGGTCGTCGTCCGGCCCGGCCACCAGCGAGACCCGCGCCAGCAGTTCCTGGGCCGAATCCACGTCGCCGCCCAAGCGGGTGATCCAGCCGGTCAGGTCGTCGAGGTTGCGGCGACGGCGGTCGGCTTTTTTCGGCTCGTCGTCCTG
>JAWLFD010000088.1:0-9009 GCA_041685745.1 Wenzhouxiangella sp. | reverse complement strand
GGCAGGAAGCCGTCCGGATAGATTTCGAGCACGTTGCGGCCATCCAGCGCCCGGCGGTAGAAGCCGCCGGCATCGCCTTCGCGCGAGGCATAGTTGCCGAAGGTATACAGCTCCATCGAACCCAGCGGCATGGCGCCGTTGAAGAACGCGGAGATTTCCTTGACCTCGGGGTCGCCGTAGCGATGGTTGATGCGGTCGAAGCGGAACTCGCGCGGGTCGAAGCTGCCGTCTTCGAGCAAGGGATAGTTCTGGCGCGGGTCGAAGCCCGAGCGATTGGTGCTGTCGCGGTCGCGGAACTGGGCGGCAATGTTGAAGTAGCCTTCTTCGCCGACCTGGAAACCGCCGCCGAGACGGGCGGTGACGGTCTTGCCGTCGCGGGCGGTGCGCTTGGCGCCTTCGGGCACGACCAGCGAGCCGTCCTCGCCCACGGCAACCGGACCCGGACGAGGCACGCCGTCAAGCCCGGTCTGGTGCCGGCCGAGGATGGCCGACGCATTGAATCGCTCCACGCCTTCCTTGAGAACGATGTTGATCACCCCGGCGATGGCGTCGGAGCCGTACTGGGCGGCCGCGCCGTCGCGCAGCACTTCGATGCGCTCGATGGCGTTGGGCGGAATCAGGTTGAGATCGACGGCGGACGAGCCGCGTCCCACGGAGCCGTTGAGGTTGAGCAGGGCAGAGGCGTGGCGGCGCTTGCCGTTGACCAACACCAGCGTCTGGTCCGGTGCCAGCCCGCGCAGCTGCGCCGGTCGAATCTGGTCGGTGCCGTCGGTAATCGAGGGCCGCGGGAAGTTGAAGCTGGGCAGCACGCGCGCCAGGATGGCGCTGGTTTCGGTCAGGCCGGTCTGCTCCAGCGCTTCGGACGAAATGATGTCGATCGGCACGGAGCTGTCGGTGACCGAGCGGTCGCGCCGTCGCGTACCGGTGACTGCAATGCGATCAATGGTGTTGGCCGCTTCGGCCTGCTCGTCCGGCGACTGTGTCTGCTGTGCAAGAGAGGCCGTGCTGGCGAGGGCGAACGCACCGGCCGCCAGGGCGGTCTTGACGGCAATTGCCAGGCGGCGCTGTCTAGGATGATCGATGGGCATGGGTGGTTGTTCTCCGTGGTGAATGCAAGGGGGTTTATTTAAACTTTTGTTAAATGATGGGCATTGCACCATAGCGAATTTGCCCCGAGGTTTCAACCCGTCCGTGGGGCAAGCCAAGTGACTGAATTGGATTGAGAATGCTTACGGATAATGCTTGGCGGCCGGTGAAGACGGCGCCCAAACGCGCTTTTCGACCGCGACTCAGGGGGGATTGGCGGCTTGCCCGACCTGCTGAAGGCGCCGGATGCGGCCGGTCAGGTCGGCGATCGCGGCCTGGTGCTCGCCCTGGCGGCTGCGTTCCCTGGCCACGACCTCGGCCGGCGCGTTGGCCACGAAACGCTCGTTGGCCAGCTTTTTGGCCACGATTTCCAGACCCTTTTCCTCGCGTTCGAGTTGCTTGCTCAACCGCGCCAACTCCTCGGCCACGTCGACCAGGCCGGCCAGCGGAATCAGCAAGCGGAGTTCACCGGCCAGGGCGGTGGCGCAGGTGGCGGGGTCGTGCCGGTTGTCGGCCGGTTCTATATGCTCCAGCCGGGCCAGGCTCCGGATCAATCCGCCGAATCGCTCCATTCGGGCGAGATCGCTCGGGCTGCCTTCTTCAATCAGCAAGGGCATGGGCTTGCCGGGTGCCAGGTTGAGCTCGGTCCGGGCCGAACGAATGGCCGAGATCACTTCCTTGAGCCATTCGGCGTCGGCTTCGGCTTGCCGGTCCGGATCGCCGGCTTCCGGCCACGGGGTCTGGCTGATGCTTTCCCCGACCACGCCGGCAGGGACCCGGATGCGCTGCCAGATTTCTTCGGTGATGAAAGGAACGAACGGATGCAGCAGCCGCAGCGTGGTTTCAAGGACCCGCGCCAGGGTATGCCGGGTCGCCCGCGCGGTGGCCGGATCGGCGCTGGCCGCCGCTTCCTGCAGGGCTGGTTTGGACAACTCCAGGTACCAGTCGCAGAAATCGTTCCAGACGAACTCGTACAGGGCCCGCGTGGCCAGGTCGAAGCGGTAGTCGGACAGGGCCTGCTCGACCTCGACGATGGTGCGGTTAAGGCGCGACAGAATCCAGCGCGACAGGGTGTCGAGTTCGGCTTCGGCGGGGACCGGCAAGGCCTCGTCGCCGACATTCATCAGCGTGAACCGGGCCGCGTTCCAGAGCTTGTTGAGGAAGTTGCGGTAGCCGGCGCAACGGGCCAGGTCGAACTTGATGTCGCGCCCGTGCCCGGCCAGCGCGGTGAACGTGATGCGCAGCGCATCGGCGCCAAAGGCCGGAATGCCGTCGGGAAACTCCTCGCGCGTGGCTTTCTCGATGCGCTTGGCCAGGTGCGGCTGCATCATCGCGCTGGTGCGCTTGTCGACCAGATGCTCAAGCTCGATGCCGTCGATCAGGTCGATGGGGTCGAGCACGTTGCCCCTGGACTTCGACATCTTCTGACCGTGACTGTCGCGGATCAGGCCGGTGATGTAGACCTGCTCGAAAGGCACCTTGCCGGTGAAGTGGCCGGTCATCATGATCATGCGCGCGACCCAGAAGAATATGATGTCGAACCCGGTGATCAGGACCGAGGTCGGCAGGTAGCGCTCGAAGCCTTCCGAGGCCATGCGCTTCGGGTCCGGCCAGCCCAGCGTGGAATGGGCCCACAGTGCCGAAGAAAACCAGGTCTCGAGGACGTCTTCATCCTGACGCAGGACGACGTCGGCATCCAGTGCCTGGCGGGCACGGACTTCGTCCTCGCTGCGGCCGACATGGATGTTGCCCTGCTCGTCGTACCAGGCCGGGATGCGATGCCCCCACCACAGCTGGCGGCTGATGCACCAGTCCTTGAGGTTCTCCATCCAGTGCCGGTAAGTGTTGATCCAGTTGCCGGGCACGAACTCGACCTGGCCGGACTCGACCAGTTCCAGCCCGAGCTCGCCGAGCTCGTCCATCTTGACGAACCACTGATCGGTCAGGTAAGGCTCGATGATCTGACCCGAACGGTCGCCGCGCGGCACCACCATGGCGTGCGGTTTTTCCTCGATCAACAGGCCCTCGGCCTTGAGGTCGGCGATGATGCGCTCGCGTGCCTCGAAACGGTCCAGGCCGCGGTAGCGGCCCGGCGCCTGCTCGTTGATGGTCGCGGTCGGCGTGAAGATGTTGATCGGCTGAAAGTCATGCCGGGCACCGACTTCCCAGTCGTTGAAGTCATGGGCCGGGGTGATCTTGACGCAGCCGGTACCGAACTCGGGGTCGACGTAGTCATCGGCGATCACCGGGATGCGACGCCCGGTCAGCGGCAGCTCCACGGTCTGCCCGACCAGCTCGCGATAGCGGGCATCTTCGGGATGAACGGCGATGCAGACGTCGCCGAGCAGGGTTTCGGGGCGGGTCGTCGCCACGACCACGTCACCGCGACCGTCGGTGCGCGGATAGCGGATTGACCAGAGCTTGCCCTGCTCGTCGCTGTTGACGACTTCGAGATCGGAAATGGCCGTTTGCAGAACCGGATCCCAGTTGACCAGGCGCGGGCCGCGATAGATCAGACCTTCTTCGTGCAGCCGCACGAAGGTTTCGGTGACCGCCTCGGACAGGTCGGGGTCCATCGTGAAGCGCTCGCGCGACCAGTCGGCCGAAGCGCCCAGTCGGCGCATCTGCCGGGTGATGGTGGATCCGGACTCGTGCTTCCATTGCCAGACCCGGTCGATGAAATCGTCGCGCGAGTAGTCTTCGCGTTTGCCGCCTTCGGCCTCGATCTGCCGGGTGACGACCATCTCGGTGGCGATGCCGGCATGGTCGACGCCAACCTGCCAAAGCGTGTCGCGACCGCGCATTCTCTGGTACCGGATCAGCGCGTCCATCAGCGTGTGCTGAAAGGCGTGTCCCATGTGCAGGGTGCCGGTCACGTTCGGCGGCGGCAGCAGGATGCAGTAGGGCTCGCCCTGGCCGGTGGGCCGGAAACAGCCGCTTTCTTCCCAGCGGTGATACCAGCGCTGCTCAAGCTCGTGCGGGTTATAGGTCTTGTCCATTGAACGCTACTTGAGTAAATGGTGGTGAACGTCGGCGCCTCTGGATTTCCAGGCTTTCCAGCGCTCGCGCAGCTGTTGTTTGAGTGCTTCGTCCGGCGGGACGATTTCCAGGACACGCTCGAAGCGACCGTCGGGCAGCGGGGCCGAGGGATCCAGGTTGATCAGGACTTCGGCGCTGTCGGGCGCATTTTCCAGCAGCCGGATCGGCGCCTCGGGCTGATCGATGCCGTGGGGCAGGAAGCGGCCTTCCGGCGTCTGCCAGAGTTGCTCATCCAGCGCTTCGAGGTCGGGCCGCTGAGCCACCACGACCACCGTGGATGCCTGCGGCCACGCCCGGCCAACCAGGACCCCGGCGACGAACAGCGGGTCGCCAAAGCGTCCGCCCATCTGGTAAAAATCAACCCGCATGCCGCTCAAGCCCTGATCCAACGCTCAGCCCATTCAATGGCCTCCGGCGCGATCCATCAGCCATTGCACGAGCATGCCCACCGGGCGGCCGGTGGCGCTTTCCGGCTTGCCCCATTGCCAGGCCGAACCGGCAATGTCGAGGTGCGCCCAGCGCTGGCCCTCGGTAAAGCGCGACAGGAAGCAGCCGGCGGTGACGCTGCCGGCCGGCATGCCGCCGATGTTCTTCATGTCGGCAAACGGGGTGTCGATCTGCTCCTGGTAGTCGTCCCAGAGCGGCAGGCGCCAGCCCCGGTCGGCCGCCCGCGTGCCGGCGCCGAGCAGTTCCTCGGCAAGTTCGTCATCGTGGGTCATGATACCGCTGGCGTGGTGACCCAGCGCGACCACGCAGGCGCCGGTCAGGGTGGCGATGTCGACCATCGCCGCCGGCTTGACGAACTCACCCGTCCAGGTCAGGGCATCGGCCAGGATCATGCGACCTTCGGCGTCGGTGTTGTGGACCTCGACGGTCTTGCCGGACATGGTGGTGATGACATCGCCGGGCCGATAGGCCTTGCCGTCGGGCATGTTTTCCACTGCGGCGACCACGCAGTCGACATTCAGCGGCAGCTTCAAGCGAGCGACGGCTTCCATGACGCCCAGCGCGGTCGCCGCACCGCACATGTCGAACTTCATCTGTTCCATCAGATCGCGCGGCTTGAGCGAGATCCCGCCGGTATCGAAGGTGACCCCCTTGCCGACCAGCGCCAGCGGGGCATCGTCGGCGTTGCCGCCGCGCCAGGTGAGGTGGATCAGGTAGGACTGATTGGCGCTGCCCTGGCCGACGGCGAGCAGGCTGTTCATCTTCAGCTCGGTCATCCTGGCCTCGTCGAGCACCTCGACCTCGAGACCGTCGTGCCGCCTGGCCATTTCGCCGGCGGTATCGGCCAGGTGCTTCGGGGTGCACAGATTGGGCGGCAGGTCGCCCAGGTCGCGACAGCGCTGGATGCCGGCGTGGATGCCGTCGGCAATGGCAAGCTGTGCCTCGACTCCGTCGGCGGCCGGAAAGCTCACCTGTTCGGTGGGCGGTGGTGCATCGGCTGCAGGCTTCTTGGTCGCGGTGTAGACATAGCCGCCGTGCGCGAGCGCCAGGGCGGCCAGGCGCGTGCGCGCTGCCTGATCACAGCCTTTGACTTCGGTTTCGGCGAGCAGGCAGTGAGCGCGGGTGGCGCGCGACTGTCGCAGCGCCTTGCCCGCGGCCCGGGCGGCATTGTAGAAAGCCACCCCATCCAGCTTTTCCCTCTTACCCAGCCCGACGACCAGTACCCGGGCCGCAGCCACGCCGGGGACCGCGTGCAAGAGCAAGGTCTTTCCGGCCTTGGTCGGCAGGTCACCGGCTTCGAGCAGGCGGGTGAGAAACCCGTCGCCGGCCTGGTCCACGGCCGTCATGCCGGGGTCGAACTGCCGGTCCTGGCCGAGACCGATGATGAGGCAGTCGCTGGTAACGCCGACGGGGGAATCCTGGGTGGTTGTAAACTGCATGGATGAAGTCTCTTCAAGAACCTGGCCGGCCATTGTAACCACCACACCCTTGCCGATGTTGATCCTGCACCGCTACATGATGCGCGAGGCGTTCATCGCCAGCGCCATGACCCTGCTCGTGTTGCTCGGCGTGATCTCCGCGCTGTTTCTGGCCGAGCTGCTTGCCGAGGCGGCCCAGGGCCAACTGCCGGGTCGCAGCGTGATCCTGCTTCTGATTCTGCGGCTGCCCGAGGCCATCATGATGATCGGCCCGCTGGCGCTGATGACCGGCCTGCTGCTGGCGCTGGGGCGGGCGCACGAACAAAGTGAAATGACGGTGATTCGAGCCGCCGGCGTCGGCTTCGGCCAGTGCTTCGTGCCGCTGGGCCTGCTGGTCGCGGGCTGGGCCGTCGCCCTGCTGCTGGTTTCAGGCTGGCTGGCCCCTTATGCGGTCGAACGCACCGGCACGCTGCTGACCGAGGCGGCCCGCCAGGCCGTGATCGGCGGACTGCAGCCGGGCCGGTTCGAGCGCCTGGATCGCGGTCGCCTCACGGTCTACGTCGGTGGCGGCGATATTGCCGACGGCCGGCTGGAGAACGTGCTCATCCAGCACGATGACCCGGAACAGCCCGAGGTGCTGAGTGCGGCCTCCGGGCGAATGTGGCTGGACGCAGAAGACGGCAGTCGCTACCTGTCGCTGCTCGACGGTCATCAGGTGCGACATGGACCCGAGCCGGGCGACGGTTCGATACGCGAAATGGCTTTTGCACGCAACGATATCCGCCTGCCGCCGCCCGAGTTGGGTGGTAGCGAAGGCGGTGAAATGGCGGCCCGTCTGCCGCAATTGCGATCACCACAAACCCCGGCCGAGCGGCGCGAGTGGCAGTGGCGGCTGGCTGCTCCGTTGGCCGCCCTGATCCTGGGCGCGCTGGCCGTTCCGCTGTCGTATCGCTCGCCGCGCCAGGGGCGCTGGGGCAGTGTCGTTGTAGCCCTGGCGCTCTATCTGGTCTACAGCAACGCGATCCAGGCAGGCCTGGTCATGATGGAGCGGCAAGATGCCATGGCCGGCCCGGGGCTGTGGCCGATACACGGCGTGCTGCTGCTGGCGGCGGCGGGATTGTGGCTGCGCCACCAGCGACGATGGTGATTGCGCGGCGGCTTGGCGGGTATGTCGCCCGCGCCGTGCTGGGCGGCATCGTTGTGACGTGGCTGTTGCTGCTCGGCATCCATCTGCTGATCGACTTCATTCGTGAAGCGCGCGCTCTGGGCGGTGAATACGGCGCCGTGCAGATGCTCTGGTATCTGCTGCAGACCACGCCGCGCCGCTTGTACGACGTCTTTCCGTTTGCCGCGCTGATCGGCACCCTGCTGGGTCTGGGCGGACTGGCTTCGGCGAATGAACTGGTCGCCATGCGCGCGGCCGGTTTCGACCGGAGCGATATGGCTCTGCGGGTTCTTGCCGTTGTGGCTGCGTGCGTTCTGGTCATGGCGGCGATGGCCGAATGGATCATCCCGGACCTGGAGACGCGGGCACGCGCCGAGCGTGAGCAGGCGAAAAGCGGACAACTGCATGTGGGCGATGCTGGGCGCCTATGGCTGCGCGATGGCCCCTTCATGATTCGCCTGCAGGAATCGGTCTGGCGCGACGAGGAAGACCTGGCATTTTCCGATGCGCTGGTTTATCGGCTCGACGAGCGGATGCGGCCGAACCGAATCCTGCGTGCCGGTCGCGCTGTCCACCTGGGCGAAGAATGGTTGCTGGAGCAGGTCAGCTTTCGTGATCTGGATGCCGAGGGCAGTATGGGCTCGGTCGAGGCACTGCGGTTGCCTTCCCTTCTCAGCCCGGAGCTGTTCGTCGCCGCGGTCAGTCGCCCGCGTTTGCTGGCCATGTCGGATCTGCAGCAAATGCGGCGTTACCTGGTCCGCAATGGACTCGATGCCGGCGCTTATGAACAGGCTTTCTGGCAGCGGGCATTCTTTCCGCTCAACGTGCTGGCCATGGTGCTGGTGGCGCTGCCTTTCGTGTTTCGGGGCGCGCGTTCCGGCGGGCGAAGCCCCGGCCTGTTCATTGGCGTGGTGCTGGGGCTGATGTTCTTCGTTCTAAGTCGGTTGACCCAGAGCCTGGCGATGGTCTGGCCGCTGCCCTTGTGGTTGTCTTTATTACTGCCGCCCCTGCTGATCATCGTTGTTGGCGTGATTTTCTTGCGTCGCCTTTGACACGGACTTCGGCACCACGACCAGGCGGGTGCCGGAGGCGAGGTCATGCCAGGTCGCTCGCTGCGGATGGAACAGGCTCCAGAGAAATCCGATGCCCAGGCTTGCCAAAGACAGCAGCGCGGTCACGAAGCGAATGACGGTAGATCGCCACGAGACCGGTTGTTCGTCGCCAATCAGGCGAATGCGCCATGCCTTCATCCCCAGCGTGTGCCCGGCGCGCCAGGAAACGGCCAGGTAGAGCCAGGCCACGATCAACAAGTACAGTTGAAATGCCACGCTGGCCGCCCCGATCTCGGCCTGTCTGACCACCACGATGACGGCTGTTGCAGCCATCCATAGCGCGACGATCAGGAGCGCGTCGTAGATGATGGCGGCGATGCGCCGCGGCAGCGCGCAGTATTCCATGGCCGGGTCCGTCGCAGAGATTGGAAGCAGTCTAGCGAACGAAGAGGTCATTTCGGGGCTTTCATTTGCTTTTGCAAAGCTGCTACTTTAATCTTCACCATAGATTGATCCTTTACTCACACACACGACAAAGCGCAGGGAGATTGCATTCATGCACAGTCAGGAAGAAACCCGCCTTGAAGAGACCGCATCCGATGAGGGTCCGGTGACTTCTTCCGAGGCACCGGCCTCTGAGGCACCTGCTGACGCGGTACCGGCCAAGAAGGCTTCCAAGAAGAAGGCCTCCAAGAAGAAGGCCTCCAAGAAGAAGGCTTCCAAGAAGAAGGCTTCCAAGAAGAAGGCTTCCAAGAAGAAGGCCTCCAAGAAGAAGGCTTCCAAGAAGAAGGCCTCCAAGAAG
>JAWLFD010000087.1:0-9126 GCA_041685745.1 Wenzhouxiangella sp. | reverse complement strand
CGGTTGACGAACGAGGTGTTGGCGCCGTTTTCCAGAAGGCGCCGGACCAGGTAGGGCAGCAGATCCTTGTGGTTGCCCACCGGCGCATAGACCCGGCAGGCACCGTTGAATCCCTTGCTGTCGAGCACCTCGTCGTAAAGCTCCTGGCCCATCCCGTGCAGCCGCTGGTACTCGAAATCCCGCCGATCCCCGGCCAGTTCGGCAATCGCGACAATGGTATGGGCGTTGTGAGTGGCGAACTGGGCATAGAAGCATTCCGGCCGGGCCAGCAGTTTGCGCGCGCAGGCCAGATAGGACAGGTCGGTGTTGCACTTGCGGGTGAAGACCGGATAGTCATCCAGCCCCTCGATCTGGGCAAACTTGATCTCGGTATCCCAGTAGGCGCCCTTGACCAGACGAACCGGGATCCGGTGCCCGCTCCTGCGGGCGCGGTCGGCCAGCCAGTCGATCACCGCCCAGGCCCGTTTCTGATAAGCCTGCAGCGCCAGCCCCAGACCATCCCAGCCGGCCAGGGCGGGATCGTCCAGGACCCGCTCGAAGGCCTTCAGCGACAATTGCAGTCGCTCGGCTTCCTCGGCGTCCACGGTCAGTGCAATCCCCTGCTCGCGCGCCAGGATCGCGAGGTCGCGCAGAACGGGAACCATCTCGTGCAGGACCTGCTCCTCGCGCGCCGGCTCGTAGCGCGGATGGAGCGCGGATAGCTTGACCGAAATGCTCGGCAGCTCGAAGATTTCGTCGTTGTCGGTTGTCGTTCCGATCGCGCGAATGGCTGCCTCGTAGGATTGCCGGTAGCGCTCGGCGTCGGCGGCCGTCAGCGCGGCCTCCCCGAGCATGTCGAAGGAATACCGGAAGCGGCGGTTTTCCCGGCGGGCTGCGCGTTCCAGGGCCGCTTCGATCGTCCGGCCCATCACGTACTGATGGCCCATGATCCGCATGGCCTGACGGATGGCCAGCCGGATCACCGGCTCTCCGGAGCGATTGGCCAGACGCGCCAGCGTCGATCCCAGGTCGCGTGCGGTCGAGCCGCCGACCCGGACCAGTCGACCGGTCAACATCAGCCCCCACGTCGAGGCATTCACGAACAGCGATTCGCTGCGGCCGAGATGCGACTCCCAGTCCGCATCCGAGAGTTTGTCGGCGATCAGCTTTTCGGCGGTCTCGCTGTCGGGAATGCGCAGCAGGGCTTCGGCCAGGCACATCAGGACGACCCCTTCTTCGGAAGACAGGTCGTATTCGCGCATGAAGGCTTCCATCGCACCGGCATCACGACTGCGATCGCGCACCCGCCGCACCAGATCGACGGCGCCCGTCGTCACAAGCGCGCGCGCGCTCGAATCGAGACCGGTCTCGTCGCGCAGCAACTGCACCTGTTCGGTTTCGTCGATGGACCAGGCCTGGTCGACTGCGCGGGTGGCATCATCACCGGCCGATCGTTCGGACTTGACGAAAGTTTGACTGGCAGAGGGCATCTTGAACTGGCCTCGAGTACGTTGCGCGATAGACAATGGAGTGTAACGCAGGCTCCGCCTGTGGGCGCATCGACGCTGTCCGCCGCTGCGGGCTGAAATCCTTTTTTTGACCTGGATCATTGACACAGATGAACAAAAACGCATACCCGCCCCGATGGGGGTCGGCTACAATATTGCGCTCTGACCGTCATCGAAGCCGCAGCCTCGCCGGATGATCGATCTGCAAGGACCTGAAAAATCGTCAGATTCATTGGTGATCGAGGCGTTATCCAACGTCTCGATGACCCTTGATGGGCTGATGGCGGTCTTTGCCGGTCTGTGCCTGGTGACGTTGCTGGTCGTTGCCTGGCCGGTCATCATGGGCCTTTGGCCGCTCCTGGTGGTGGCCTTGCTGCACCTGGCGGCCGTCGGCTGGTGTCTGCGCAGCGCGTGGCGTCGCAACTGGGCCCGCGAGCGGATTCGGCTCGAGGGCGACCGGCTCATCGTCGACCACTTTCGAGCCGGTCGCGAAGAGCGCAGCGAGTGGCCGGCGGCCTGGACGCGGGTCCGGACCGAACGCGGCCGCTTTGCCGAGTTGCGCGTATTCGTCAGCAGTCGCGGACGCTGTCAGGAAATCGGTGCGTTCCTCCCCGTCGAAGAGCGGGCGGAACTGGCCAGAATGCTCGATCGGGCGCTGCGGCCGCAATCGGCCTGGTGTAGTGCGAAACCCATACAGGTAAGCTGAGGATGAAGAGAACCAACGAATTGATTGTGGGCCTGGCCGTACTGGCCGTGATCAGCGTGATCACCTGGGGCGTATTTGCCGTCGGCGACAACATGACCTCGGGCGTCAGCGCCTACAGCCGTGACGTGTTCCAGCTGCACAACACGATTCTGGGCATCGTCACCATCATCGGGGTGCTGGTCTTTACCGCGATGTTCACTTCGATCGTCCTCCACCGCCGCTCCAAGGGGTTCAAGGCGGCGGGCTTTTCCCACTCGACCAAGGCCGAAATCATCTGGACGGCCATTCCGGTGCTGATCCTGGTGGTCATGTCCGTGCCCGCCACTCGCGTGCTGATCGACATGGAGCGCACCGGCGGCGCCGAACTCAACATCAAGATCACCGGCTATCAGTGGCTGTGGCAATACGAGTACGTGGAAGAAGACATCAGTTTCTACTCGGCTCTGGAGCGCGACAGCAACCGCGCCCGCCAGCTCGGCTCCGGCGTCGATCCACGCGACGTCGACAACTATCTGCTCGAAGTCGACAATCCCCTGGTCGTGCCCGTGGGCACTCGCATCCGCTTCCTGCTGACCTCCGACGATGTCATCCACTCATGGTGGGTGCCCGACCTGGGCTGGAAGCGAGATGCCATTCCGGGCATGATCAACGAAGCCTGGACCTTGATCGAGGAAGAAGGCACCTACCGCGGTCAGTGCGCCGAATTGTGCGGCGCCGATCACGGTTTCATGCCGATCGTGGTCGAGGCCGTCTCGCAGGAGGAATATGCTTCCTGGGTAGCGGAGCAGCGCGAGGAGATCGCCCAGACCGCGCACGATGCCGCGCGCCTGTGGACCCGCGAAGAACTGATGAATCACGGGTCTCGCGTCTATCAGGCCCAATGCGCCTCCTGTCACCAGGCCGACGGCAGCGGTCTCGAACCGGCCTTCCCGGCGCTGGTCAGCGATGGCGTTCCGAGTGGCGATCTTGAATCGCATCTGAAAACGGTTCTTGACGGCCGCGAGGGCACGGCCATGGCCGGATTCCGCGATCGTCTCCAGCCCCAGGACATCGCCGCGGCCCTGACCTTTGCCCGCAACGCCTGGAACGAGGACGGCTCCGAGGGAGAAGTCGTTCAACCGGCGACCATCGCCGAGTTCGACCAAGGCTGATCGTTTCGAACGTATCGACAGAGATAGAACAGGAATCCAACATGTCTACTGCCACCACAACGCATCAGGACGACCATCACGGCGATCACCCCACCGGGCTGGCGCGCTGGCTGTTTTCGACCAATCACAAGGAAATCGGGACCCTGTATCTGGTGTTCTCGCTGACCATGTTCTTCGTCGGCGGGGCCATGGCGCTGGTGATCCGCGCCGAGCTGTTCGCGCCGGGCCTGCAGCTGGTCCATCCCGAGTTCTTCAACCAGATGACCACCATGCACGCGCTGGTCATGATCTTCGGGGCGGTCATGCCGGCCTTTGTCGGCCTGGCCAACTGGATGGTGCCGATGATGATCGGGGCGCCGGACATGGCGCTGCCGCGAATGAACAACTGGTCGTTCTGGATCATGCCGTTCGCCTTCACCCTGCTGCTGGCGACCCTGTTCATGCCCACCGGGGCACCGGCCGCCGGCTGGACGCTGTATCCGCCGCTGTCGCTGCAGGGCGGCAACAGCCTTGCCTTCGTGATCCTGGCGATCCACCTGATGGGAATTTCGTCGATCATGGGCGCGATCAACATCATCGCGACCATTCTCAACATGCGCGCACCCGGCATGACCCTGCTGCGCATGCCGCTGTTCGTGTGGACCTGGCTGATCACGGCGTTCCTGCTCATCGCCGTGATGCCGGTCCTGGCCGGGGCGGTGACCATGCTGCTGACCGATCGCTTCTTCGGCACCAGCTTCTTCAATGCCGCCGGCGGCGGGGACCCGGTGCTCTACCAGCACATCTTCTGGTTCTTCGGCCACCCGGAGGTCTACATCATGATCCTGCCGGCCTTCGGGATCGTCTCTGAGATCATTCCGACGTTTTCGCGCAAGCCTCTGTTTGGCTATACATCGATGGTTTACGCCACCGCCTCGATCGCGTTCCTGTCGTTCATCGTCTGGGCCCACCACATGTTCACCGTCGGCATGCCCCTGGGCGCGATGCTGTTTTTCATGTACGCCACGATGGTGATCGCGGTACCGACCGGGATCAAGATCTTCAACTGGATCGCGACCATGTGGCGGGGTTCGATGAGCTTCGAAACACCGATGCTTTTCGCCCTGGGCTTCGTTGTGCTGTTCACCATCGGTGGCCTGTCGGGCGTGATGCTGGCTATCGTGCCGGCCAACTTCCAGTACCACGACACCTACTTCGTCGTCGCCCACTTCCACTACGTGCTCGTCACCGGTGCCATATTCGCCATCATGGCCGCGGTCTACTACTGGCTGCCCAAGTGGACCGGGCACATGTACAACGAGAAACTCGGCAAGTTCCACTTCTGGTGGTCGACCATCTGGGTCAACGTGCTGTTTTTCCCGCAGCATTACCTTGGCCTGGCCGGCATGCCCCGCCGCATCCCCGATTACGCGGTCCAGTTCGCCGAGTTCAACCTGATCTCTTCAGTCGGCGGATTCATGTTCGGGTTTGGCCAGCTGCTGTTCGTCTACATCATCTGGCAGTGCGCGCGCGGCGGCGAAAAGGCGACCGCCCAGGTCTGGGAAGGAGCCCGGGGCCTGGAATGGACCGTGCCCTCGCCGGCGCCGCTGCACACCTTCGACACGCCGCCGCTGGTCGACGACAGGATTGCCGTCCACCAGGACAAGCTGACCTGATGGCGGCATAGAAGGATTTCATGAGCGATTCCAAGAGCCAGATGCACAAGAACCGGCGGCGCGGCATCGTCCGCACCGCCCTGGTGCTTGCCGGCATCGTCGTGCTGATTTACCTGTTCTTCATCGGCAGGGCCGTGCTGGGTTACTTCTCATGAACGAAGCCAGGCGCAATCCGATTCGGACCGCGGGCATGCTGAGCGTGCTGGCCGTGGCCATGTTCGGCTTCGGTTATCTGCTGGTGCCGCTGTACGACAAATTCTGCGAAATCACCGGCATTGGCGGACGAACCGGCGAGGCCGTGAGTGCGAACGTGGAGCAGGCGCTGAGCGCAGAGCCCGACCTGTCGCGGCGGGTCACGGTGCATTTCGATGCCACGGTCAACTCTTCCCTGCCCTGGCGGTTCGAGCCGACCGAACGGATGATGGAAGTCCACCCCGGCATGCTGTACGAAACCACCTACGTGGCCTACAACCGCTCAGATCAGCCCGTCGTGGCCCAGGCCGTGCCGAGCGTGTCGCCGGGTAAGGCGTCCCTGTATTTCAACAAGACCGAATGCTTCTGCTTTACCGAACAGTTGCTGGGACCTGGAGAGTCGCGCGACATGCCGGTTCGCTTCATCGTCGATCCAAACCTTCCCGACGACACCAGCCTGGTGACCCTTTCCTATATCATTTACAAAAATGATGAAGCGACGGCGGTTCTGGCCGCCGCCCCCTGAAAGATCTGAGAGAGTCTCACTGGATGGCAAACAGCAGCTATTTCGTCCCGGCCACGGCAAAGTGGCCAATCGTCGGATCGGTCGGCATGTTCGTGCTGATGCTCGGTGCCGCGAACTGGCTCAACCAGGGATCCACCGGCCCCTGGTTGTTTACCGTCGGCGCGGCCATCATCATCTTGATGATCTTCGGCTGGTTTTCCGAAGTGATCCGGGAATCGCGGGCCAACCTCTACAACAAGGCTGTCGATGCCTCTTTCCGCCAGGGCATGATCTGGTTCATCTTCTCCGAGATCATGTTCTTCGGTGCCTTTTTCGGCGCCCTGTTCTACGCCCGGATGTTTGCCGTGCCCTGGCTGGGTGGCGAGGGTACCGGGGCAATGACTCACCAGTTTCTCTGGCCTCAGTTCGAGGCCACCTGGCCGACGCATGGTCCGGCAGAACTGGGCGGCGACTTCCAGACCATCCCCGGCTTCGGCCTGCCGTTGATCAACACCCTGATACTGCTTACCTCCGGTGTGACCATCACCGTAGCCCACTGGGCGCTGAAGAAAGGCCAGCGCGGTGCCCTGCTGTTCTGGATGATCGCGACCGTTGCCCTGGCCAGCCTGTTTCTGGTCATCCAGTCCTATGAATACGTGCATGCCTATCAGGACCTGGGCCTGACCCTCGGTTCCGGGATCTACGGCTCGACGTTTTTCATGCTGACCGGCTTCCATGGGCTGCACGTGGTGATCGGTACACTGATCCTGATCGTGATCACCATTCGCTGCGCCTTCGGTCACTTCAGCAAGAGTGATCATTTCGGCTGGGAGGCCGCGGCCTGGTACTGGCATTTCGTCGACGTCGTCTGGCTGGGCCTGTTCCTGTTCGTCTACGTCGTCTGATCGCCGCACGCTCCGCCAAGAGGCGGTAGCGTCGGTGATCGCTCGACCCAGGCCTGTTCGGGGCCCTGCCGCGGTTGCCGGATCAGCCCCTCGTTCTGCAGCGAGGCCAGAGCAGCGCGGACGCCATCCCTGGACTGTCCGGTCTCCTCGCTCAGCCGCCGCTCATCGATCTCGGGTCGGCGCCTTATCGCCCCCAGCACCGCTCGGCACAGTGCCTCCTGGGGGTCGATGACATCCGGGCGCATGGCGTTCGGCAGGTGCGGTCGAATGCGCGCCTGAGGGTGCAGACCCAGCCAGGCCCCGAGATGATCGATGTGGACCCATATCGTTCCGGCGCCGGTATTCGACAGCGCCAGGGCGATCCGTTGGGCCGACAATTGGTGAAAAGCGCGCCCCGCGCCGGCCCGCTCGGCCTCTTCGACCGGCAGGTAGACGAATCGCTGCAGCGCCTCTTCCAGGCCTTCGGCCGTCGACCACCTCGGCGCGTTGGCGGTGCCGGCTGGCGCGAATGCCCGGATGGGGTCTCGGCGCCGGTCCTCGAAGGTTCGAGTGCGGCGCTCCTCGGCATCGGCCTCATCAAGGAATCCGTGTCTTGGCGCGTGGATGGCGGCCAGAGCGAGTGGTGACGGCTCGGGTGTTTCGACGCAGCGGACGGCGACTCGACCGGACTCGATGCGCCGATACAGCCGAATCAGACCCGGCAGGTCCATGTGCTCACACAGGCAGTCGTGCAGGGCCTGGTCGGTCAGCGGGTGATCGGGTACCTGGCGCGGGCCGGACAGGTTTTCCAGGCAGGCCAGCTGGTCGGGAAAGATTCGCGCGATCAGGTTTTCGGCCCGGTTGCGCTGAACCTGGGCGGGCACGCGACCGCGCCCGTCGCGCCGGTCAATGGCCAGCGCGGTCGTTGCACACCAGCGAAAGCGGGTGGCGAACTGCGGCGTATCGAGTACGGCCTGGGTCAGCACGTCGGCCAGCGTGTCCGAGCGCAGATAGCCGATCACGTCCGAAAGCGGGAAGCTGTGCGTTGCCCCCAGCGAAATCAGCACCGCGTTGTCGGTCGCCAGCGCCTGCAGCTCGAAGTTGAACCGGCGGCAGAAACGCTTGCGCAGGGCGAGACCCCAGGCTCGGTTGAGGCGCAAGCCGAACGGCGAATGCACGACGACGTGCTCATCACCGCCGGGGTCGGGAAAACGTTCCAGCACGATCTCGCGCCAGCCCGGCAATCCGCCCAGGGCGCGACGGCTTTGGTGCAGAAACTCCCGAAGCTGTCGATCGACCGGGTCGGACCGGCCTGAACGACCGCAGAGCAGTCGACAGACCTGCAGCGACACGGTCGCAGAGCGCCCCGGACCCTCCCCGAACCAGAACGGCAGCGCGGCTTCCGAGGCCTCGCAGGGCCGCACCTCGACCCGCCCGCAGCCGATTCGTTCGATCCGGAACCGCCCCCCGCCGAGCTGAAAAACCTGGCCGGGTGAGGATTCAAAGGCGAACTCCTCGTCCAGCCGACCGAGCACCTGCGCGCTGTCGGCGTCGACCACCTCGTAATCGAACCACTCCGGAATGGTGCCGACGTTGAGGCGGCTGCGATACAGCGTATCCGGCGCCGGGAACAGCGCGCTGCCGGATCCCCTGCGCAGCGGACCGCGGCCGGTTTCGCGGCCGCTGACATAACCGTCGTGCAGCATGTCGACCACGGCCTGAAACCCCCGCTCCGAAAGATTCTCGAATGGCGCGGCCCGACGGATCAGGGCCCAGAGATCGGCGGTCTTCACCGGACCCCCGGCGACCATCGCAACCAGCTGCTGGGCCAGGACATCCCGTGGTGGCTCGAGCCACCGTCCACCCGCCTCGATGCGTCCCCTGGTCAGCGCCCGCATCAGCGCATGGGCGTCGAGCAGATCGGTCAAGGTCAGCGGAAACAAGTGCAGCACGGGCGCCTGGCCGGGTTGATGGCGCGATCGCCCGGCGCGCTGGCGCAGCGCGTTGACCGAACCGATGCCGCCGATCTGGACGACCCGCTCCAGTTGGCCGATGTCGATTCCCAGCTCCAGCGAGGACGAACAGACCACCACGGACAGCCGGCCCTCCCGGAGGGCCTGCTCGACAGCAGCGCGACGCGCCAGACCGAGGCTGCCATGGTGCGCGGCCACGGCCCGATCTCCGAGCCGCTCGCCCAGCGCTGCCGCCAGGCGTTCGACCAGCGCGCGGGTATTGCAAAAGACCAGCAAGCGGCCGGAGCCGGAGGCCAGTTGTGCAAGGCGGTCGACCACGAAGGTCCAGCGCGTTGGCCCGGCAAGGCTTTGCAGTGGGCCGGTGCCGATCTCCAGCCGGATGTCGACCGGCACCGCCGAGGCGTCGCTGACGATCGCGCAGGTACGATCCTTGCCGACAAGAAAACGAGCCATTCGCCGCAGCGGGCGGGCCGTGGCACTCAATCCGATCCGCTGCAGGCGGCCCGCCCTGACCATCGCCTCCAGGCGCTCCAGAGACAGCGCCAGATGAGCCCCGCGCTTGCTGTCGGCCAG
>JAWLFD010000086.1:0-9201 GCA_041685745.1 Wenzhouxiangella sp. | reverse complement strand
CAATCTCGGCGATGGCCTGGAAGATCTGCAGTTCAGCGAGGATCTGTACCTGAGTTTTTCCGGCGTGTTCGGCCACCTGCTCAAGCCGGAGATGTGGGTCGGCGTGCTGATCGCCGCGGCCCTGCTGGCCGCCGCCATTGCCTTTCGGCGCCGGGCCACCGATCAATAAGGCCGGCGGGAATGCGGGCGCGACCGAGATCTGCCGGTCTTGGCCGGTAATGAACGACCAATCACCGCCGCTGGAAATCATTGTCCCGGCCGGCCCCGGCGAGGATAGCTGGCGGCGACTCCTCGAGCAGCTGCCGGGCTCGGCAACGGTCTCCGTTTCCGCCGTCGCCGAGCGCCCGGCCGGGCTGCCCGAACGCATCGCCTGGCTACAGGGTCCGCCCGGTCGCGGACGCCAGCTCAACGCCGCGGCCGGCGCAAGCCGGGCGAGCTGGCTCTGGTTCGTGCACGCCGACTCGGTGATCACCGAGCCGGCGCTGGCGCAGATCGCGAAAGTGGTCGCCCACAACCAGGACCTCCTGGCCTATCTGGACGTCGCGTTTCTGCCGGACGGGCCGCGCCAGACGGTGCTGAATGCCTGGGGGGCCAACCTGCGATCCCGGCTGCTTGGTCTGCCCTACGGTGACCAGGGACTGTGCCTGCCCGCGCGCTGGTTCCGGCGACTGGGCGGCTTCCGGACCGACCTCGAGCGCGGCGAAGATCTGGATTTCGTGGTTCGCGCGCGTGCGGCCGGGCTGCCGCTTCGCCGTCTGCCGGCACGCATCTACACCAGCGCCCGTCGCTACCGCGAGCAGGGCTGGTGGAAAACCAGCTGGCAGCATCAGGTCCAGGCCTGGCGGCTGACGAAGGCCGCCCGGGCCCGCGCCCGGCAGACCGACGCCAAATGACCGCGATCGCCATTTTCGTCAAGACACCGGGCCACTCGCCGGTCAAGTCGCGGCTGGCCGAAACCATCGGCAAGCGCCTGGCCGAGCGTTGCCACCTGCGCTGCGCACGGACCGTCGCCGCTGTCGCCCGGGCCGCCGATATCGGCCCGGTGTACTGGGCGGTTGCCGAGGAAAACGCCGGCCGACATCGTCTTTGGCGCGACCTTCCGGTCCTGGTCCAGCCGCCAGGCGGTCTCGGGGCGCGCATGAACGCCATCCACGATGTGCTTGTCCATCGCCACGGTAGCGCGCTGCTGCTTGGCGCTGATCTGCCGCAGGTCGACCAGGCCGCGCTGCAGACGGCCAAGCGCTGGCTCGAAGGCGCTACCGGCCGCGGCGTGATCGGACCGGCTCTTGACGGCGGCTTCTGGCTGTTCGGGGCCAACCGCTCGCTGCCCGGAACGGTCTGGAGCCAACCCGACTACGGCACCGAAACGGTTCTCGAGCGCTTTGTCGATGCGATCGGCAACTTGCTGGACTGGAAGCGGCTGACCGCGCGCACCGACCTTGACCGAATCGACGACCTGCCCGGCATCCTGGCTGAACTGCACGGCCTCGCCCGTCCACATCCCGCCCAGCGGGGTCTGATAGATTGGCTCGAGAGTTCACTGATCGACGCGCACCGGCACCCGACGACCGCATGAAAGAAACCTGGCCGCTACTGAAAGAAACCGATTTTCCCGCCATCCAGCGGCAGCGCATCGAATCGCTGCAGTTGAACCTGGGGTACCTGTGCAATCTCAGCTGCGTGCACTGCCACGTCGCGGCCGGGCCCAAGCGTACCGAGTTGATGGACCGGACAACGATGGACCAGGCGCTGGAGGTTGCCGATCATTTTCAGACCAAGACGCTGGATGTGACCGGCGGTTCACCGGAGATGAACCCGCACTTCCGCTGGCTGGTCGAGCAGGCGCGCGCGCGCGGCATCCACGTCATGGATCGACTCAACCCGACCATCATGGAAGAGCCCGGATACCAATGGGTAGGCGAATTCCTCGCCCACCATCGAGTCGAGACGATCGCTTCCCTGCCCTGTTATTCGCGGGAAAGCGTCGACAACCAGCGCGGCAACGGCGTCTTCGAGGCCTCCATCAGCGCCCTGCGGACGCTCAACCGGCTCGGCTACGGCCAGCCCGACAGCGGCCTGGTGCTCAATCTGGTCTACAACCCGCTCGGGCCGGTGCTGCCGCCGGCCCAGGATCAGCTGGAAGCCGACTACAAGCGCCTTCTGGCCGAGGAATTCGGGCTGGTCTTCAATCATCTGTTCACCATCACCAACATGCCGATCAAGCGCTTCGGTTCGATGCTGGTTTCCAAGGGTCGGTTCGACGACTACCTGCAGCTGCTCAAGAACGCCTACCAGCCAGACAATCTGGCCGCGGTGATGTGCCGGCACCTGATCAGCGTGGACTATCGGGGCTTCGTCTACGACTGCGATTTCAACCAGATGCTGGGGCTTCCCCTGGGTGGTGCCAGGCGTCGCAGCCACCTGGCCGACCTGCTCGATGCGGCCGAGATTCCGCGCGACATCGGCATCGGTGAACATTGCTACGGCTGCACCGCCGGTCAGGGCTCGAGCTGCGGCGGCGCCTTGAGCGGATGAGCGCCAAGGCGTTCACCAGTCTCTCCCTGGGCCGGCCCTGGTGCCGCGCCATCGAGCTGGCCGACGGCAGACGACTGTTGATGCGCCCCATCCAGACATCGGATGCACCGATGCTGCAGAAAGGCTTCCTGACGCTGACCCCTCAGGAAATCCGCATGCGCTTTCTCCATCCACTCAACGAGTTGACCGCCGGCTACGCAGAACGACTGTGCCGGGTGGACCCGGAAAAGGAATTCGCGCTCGTGCTGGTTGAGGCCCGGCCTCCATCCGAGGCCCGAATCGGCGCGGTCGCTCGCGTGGTCATCGACGATGACGGCCGGGAGGCTGAGTTTGCGATCATTGTCGGCGGCGAAATTCGGCGCTTCGGGCTGGGTCGCTACCTCCTCGAGCAACTCATCGAGTGGTGCCGCGAGCAAGGCCTGAAGAGCCTGTACGGCTTCATCCTCAAGGAAAACCAGCCGATGCTCGGGCTGGTGCAGGAAATGGGGTTCGGACTTGGCCCCAGCGATCAGGATACCGGCGTGATGCTGGCCCGGCTGGCCCTGAACTGAAACGGACCCGGTGGCCGACGCCGGTAGCCGCGGGAACACATCAAGCGCCCAGATCGATCTTTTCCTGCGCCTCCTGGATCATGAAACCCTGCATGTAGTCGGCGCCCACGCGCCAGAGATTGGCCGCCATGGCGGCATCCTCGACCATCGGCATGATGACCTTTGCACCGCGCTCGCGGGCCGGCGTGCTGACTTCGCGAAAAGCCTGCTCCAGCGTTTCCTCCTCGGCCAGTCTGCGCACGAACCCCGGGGACATCTTGACGAAATCGGGCGGAAGATCATCGACCAGCAGGTCCCAGCGGCTGTGCTCATCGACCTGCGAGACACAGACCTCGATCCCCAACCGATCGAGCAGCGCGAACAACTCCCGTGCACCCTTGATGTTGCCCAGCACGTCGGGCAGTCCAAAATCCAGCGCGAGCTTGCCGGAAAGCGACGAGTTCTTTTCGGCCAGCTTTTCCAGCCACTGGCGCCGCTCCGGCTGCTGGATCAGGCTGTCGCCCTGGCTGAGAAACAGCCGGATCGGCAGCAGCTGATAGTCGCTGGCGAGCAGTTCGGCGCAATGGCTGATCATCCAGCGGTCCAGGGTGTTGAGTATCCCCGCCTCGCGGGCGGGCGGAATGAATGCCGCGGCGGTGATCAGGGAACCGTCGGCGGCCATCAGCCGCGGCAGCGCCTGAAAGCTCTGGGCCGGTTCGCTGGCCGTCGCCATGATCGGCTGAAACAGAACCTTGATGGCGTCCTTGCGCAGAGACTCCATCAACAGGCCAAGCATCTGGCGATCGCTGCCGGAGGCCTGGTCGGCCGACACATCCGGCTTGATCTGCCGAATCTCGTTGCCGCCAGCCGCCGAGATCTTCTCGGTCCCTCTCACCATGCTCAGCAGCAGGCCGTCAGCGTCGGTGAAACGATGGTCGAATTCGACATAGCCCAGCGTGACCGAAACCGCCAGCGACTCCTTGTGGACGTCGAACGTGGATTCAGCCAGGAGCTTGAACAGCTTGAGCATCTGTTTTTCGGTGGTCCGGACGGAACTGTGAGGCAGCAATCCGAGAATGCAGCGCTCGTTCAGACGGGTCACGCAGACCTCGACGTCCAGATGCTTCTGAATCAGGTCGAAAAACTGGCCAAGAAGATCCAGCAGCCCGCGATAGCCATGCTGGCCGCGCAAGCGATCCCAGTGATCCAGCATCAGACAGAAGCAGCCCGAGGGCGCATCCTGATCACTGCTGTTAAAGGCCTCATAGGCCGAGACCAGCTCAGAAAGAAACTCCTCTAGCTTCATTCACGCACCAAGAAAGAATGACTACCGCTGAAGCCGAGCATGGCGCCCCTCCCTGGCATGCGCGCAATCGGCCAGCTTCCCGCCCGTGAGACTATCATCTTTGCGCCCTCATGGCTCGACCGGCCCGCCCGGAGCGAGCCCGGCGCGGGCGAAAAGGCTGGTCAACTGCCGGCGATGGAAACCTTCCGGATCGACGCCGTCGAACAAACCCAGCCGACGAACGCGATCGAAAAAGCCGGCGGCCGGCAGCCCGCATCCCACGCGGCTGACTGCAAGTGCCGCGCGCAACGGCCGGCCGGCGGCAGCGTCCTCGTTGATCAGGCGTTCCAGCAGCCGGGTGATGCGATGGATACGCTGCGGCCCCGGCATGGCCACGGCATCGGCCAGCTCCAGATAGGTCAGGGTCTGTTGCCGACGAACCTGCTGGTCCAGCACCGAGCGCACGCGCGTCAGGTAATGTTCGCGCTCGCTGTCGCTCAGGCGCAGGGCCATCACCCGGACTTTCCGTTCAGGCCGCGCTTTCGTCGAGACCGCAGTTGTTCTTCTCGAACACCCGGTCGGCCCGGTAGCTGGATCGCACGAGCGGGCCGGAGACCACCTCCAGAAAACCTTTTTCCAGCCCGATGCGGCGCAGTTCGGCGAACTCTTCCGGCGTGACGTAGCGCGCCACGGGCAGGTGGTTGACCGTGGGCCGCAGGTACTGGCCGAAAGTAACGATGTCGACGTCGATATCACGCAGCTGATCCATCGTCTCGACCAGTTCCTCGAAGGTCTCTCCAAGCCCGACCATCAGGCTGGTCTTGGTCAGCACCCCCGGCCGATGACGCTTGGCGTGGGCCAGCACACCCAGAGTCTGCTCGTAGCCGGCGCGCGGATCGCGCACCGGGTGGGTCAGGCGCCTGACCGTCTCGACGTTCTGGGCAAACACTTCCAGGCCGGAATCGACCACGGTCTCGACGCAGTCCGACCGGCCCTGGAAATCCGGGGTCAGCGCTTCAACCGCGGTGTTCGGATTGACCCGCTTGATCGCGCGCACGCAGGCCGCGTAGTGCGCCGCCCCGCCGTCGGCCAGGTCATCGCGGTCAACCGAGGTCAGGACGACGTATTTCAGGTCCATCAAGCGCACCGACTCGGCGGCATTGGCCGGTTCTTCCCGATCCAGCCAGCCCCTGGGATTGCCGGTATCGACCGAGCAGAAGCGGCAGGCGCGCGTGCATACGTCTCCCATGAGCATGATGGTGGCCACGCCGTTGGACCAGCACTCGCCAATGTTCGGGCACTTGGATTCCTGGCAGACCGTGGCCAGGCGGTGCTCGTTGACGTTGCGCCGGACCGATTCGTACTTGCTGCCGGCCACCGGCAGGCGGGCGCGCAGCCAGGGCGGCTTGCGCCCGACCGGCGTCGGCTCGGCGTTGGCGCGCGCCTTGATGCCGTCGAGGATGGCGGTATATCCCTGCGGCTTGGTCACCTTCTGGCCGCTTTTGACAGCGATGGGGATGCGGTTGCTTTCGCTCATGACCTGAATTATCTCATGGCCTCGCGCGAGGTTCCATGAAGCCTTGCCGGGATATCGAGCCGCGCGACCGTCACTTGCCCAGCTTGCGGCGCGAGCCGTGGCCCGCCTTGCGCTGGGCGCGGGTGACGACCGGCCGGCCCCGCCCGGGCTTGTCTTCCCCGGCTTTGTTGCTCTTGGCTGCCGCGGGCTTTTCACGCGGCGCTTTGTCCGGCTTTGCAGCCGCCTTGCGCTCATCGGTGGCGCGGTGACGCGAGCCTGCGCCGGGCGGCTTGCCGCCGCGGTCGGGACGCTTGGGGCGATCGAACCCGCCGGATTTTTCGAACCGCTCGGGCCGCCCGCCGGCGCCGCGATCGGCTCGAATCCGCAGGGCCTGGCCGGCCACTCGAACGCCGCCCAGGTGCGCGAGCACGGCGGGATCCAGGGCCTGCGGCAGATCGACCAGGCTGAACTGATCGCGAATCGCGACGCGGCCAATGGCCGACGCGTCCAGCCCACCCTCGTTGGCGATCGCGCCAACGATATTGCCGGGCTTGACCCCGTGGACCCGACCGACCTCGATGCGGTAGGTGGTCTTGTCGCTGTCATCGCGCGGGCGCTCGGAGCGCTCGCCGGTCCGCTTTTCGCGCCGCGGCGGACCGGACGATCGCTCGGCTGCGGCGGGAAACTCGGCGCGCTCGCTCAGCAGCAGATCATCGCCGCCGCGCAGCAGGCGCGCCAGCGCGGCGGCAATGTCGACCATCTCGGCCCCGGTTTCGGCCTGGCAGGCCAGGGCTACATCGCGATAGATGCCCAGTTCTTCGGTCTCCAGCGCGCCGCGCACGGCGGCCTTGAACCGGGCCACCCGCTGCTCGTTGACGTCGGCCACCGACGGCAGACCCATGGCCTCGATCGGCTGGCGCGTGGCCTGCTCGATGGCGCGCAGCATGCCGCGCTCTCTTGGAGCGACGAACAGGATGGCCTCGCCGGTGCGGCCGGCCCGCCCGGTCCGGCCGATGCGATGCACGTAGGCTTCGGTGTCGTAGGGGATGTCGTAGTTGACCACGTGGGAGATGCGCTCCACGTCCAGGCCGCGCGCGGCCACGTCGGTCGCCACCAGGATGTCGATCTCGCCCCGGCGCAGTTTCTCGACCAGCTTTTCACGCACCGGCTGGGGCACGTCGCCGTTCAGCGCCTCGGCGGCAAAGCCGCGCGCGTCCAGGCGGCTGGCCAGTTCCTCGGTCGCCACCCGGGTGCGGGCGAACACGATCATGCCGTCGAATTCTTCGACCTCCAGGATACGGGTCAGGGCATCGAGCTTGTGCATGCCGCCGACCAGCCAGTAACGCTGACGAATGCCGGCGGCGGTGGCGGTCTTGGAGCGGATGGTGACCTGCTCGGGGTTTTTCAGATAGCGCTCGGCGATGCGCCGGATCCGGGTCGGCATGGTGGCCGAAAACAGCGCGATCTGGCAGGTTGCCGGCAGCTTCGCCAGAACCAGCTCGACGTCGTCGATGAAGCCCATGCGCAGCATTTCGTCGGCTTCGTCCAGGACCAGCGTCGACAGCGCGCTCAAGTCCAGCGTGCCCTTGTTGAGATGGTCGATCACGCGTCCCGGCGTTCCGACCACCACGTCGGCCCCGCGCCTGAGTCCGGCCAGCTGCGGTCCGTAGGACTGGCCGCCGTAGATGGGCAGAACGTGGAAGCCTGCAACGCGACCGGCATAGCGGTGAAAGGCTTCGGCGACCTGGATGGCCAGCTCCCGCGTCGGCGCCAGCACCAGGGCGGAAGGCTTCGGCGCATCCGGCTGGCGCCGCGCCAGGATGGGCAGGGCGAACGCAGCCGTCTTGCCGGTGCCGGTCTGGGCCTGTCCGACCAGGTCGCGCCCGGCCAGCAGAGCCGGTATGGTCTCGGCCTGGATCGGCGACGGCGCTTCGTAGCCCAGCTCGTCGAGCGTGGCGATCAGGACGTCGGGCAGGCCCAGGGCCTGGAAACCGGTCGGCTCATTGGTGGTCATCGGACAATCTTTCCTCGTCGTCGAAAGAAGCGGTCGATCTTCCGACCCGCTCCAGGTGCTCCATGATCCGGCCGATCAAGGGTTCCAAACCGCGCCGGGCCACCGATGAGATCGCAAACCAGGGGCCCTGCCAATCGAGGCCGCCAACGATCCTCCGGGTCAACGCGTCCAGTTCGTCCGAGTCGACCTGGTCGGTCTTGGTCAACACCAGCCAGCGCTCGCGCCGGGCCAGTTCCTCGTCGAACTGTTTCAGCTCGCGCTCCAGCGCGCGCACCTGTTCGATCGGGTCGGCGCCGTCGATCGGGGCGATATCGACCAGGTGCAGCAGCAGCCGGGTACGCTGCAGGTGCTTGAGAAACTGCACCCCGAGACCGGCGCCCTCGGCCGCACCCTCGATCAGGCCGGGGATATCGGCAATCACGAAACTGCGTCCGGGCTCCAGGCTGACCACGCCGAGATTGGGATACAGCGTGGTGAAGGGATAGTCGGCCACCTTGGGACGAGCGGCCGAGACCGCGCTGATCAGGGTGGACTTGCCGGCGTTGGGAAAACCGAGCAGGCCGACGTCGGCCAGCACCTTCAGCTCCAGGTGCAGGCCGCGTTCCTCGCCCGGCGTGCCGGGTGTCGACTGACGCGGGGTCCGGTTGACCGAGGACTTGAAGTTGACGTTGCCGCGCCCGCCCTCACCGCCGCGCGCGACCAGCAGGCGCTGCCCCGGCTCGGTCAGCTCGCCGATGCGTTCGCCGGTTTCGGTGGCGCGCACGATGGTGCCGAGCGGGACGCGAATGGCGATGTCTTCGGCCGATTTTCCGGTCCGCTGACGCCCCGCCCCCGGCGCGCCGTTGCGGGCCTTGAACAGCCGGGCGTGGCGAAAATCGGCCAGGGTGTTCAGGCCGGAATCCGCCTCCAGCCAGACGCTGCCGCCGTCACCGCCGTCGCCGCCGTCCGGGCCGCCCTTGGGGATGAACTTTTCGCGTCGGAAGCTGACGCTGCCGGGCCCGCCCTTGCCGGCACGGACTTCGATGGTGGCTTCGTCGACGAATTTCATGGGTGGGCTTCCGAGTTGAGCGAGGACGGGTTTAACCGCAGATGAACGCAGATTAACGCAGATGAAAAGCGAAAACCGGTTTCAGGCACGGGCGCCAGATCATCGCCCGGCATGCAACGCCGGGCACGTCTGCTTTTATCCGCGTTCATCTGCGGTCAAACAAGCCCAAACAAGAAAAGCCGGCACCAGGGCCGGCTTTCCGTCACCGCATTGGGCGGATCTGCTTACTCGGTCGGCTGGACCGAGACGAACTTGCGCAACGGCTTGCCGCGC
>JAWLFD010000085.1:9128-9215 GCA_041685745.1 Wenzhouxiangella sp. | reverse complement strand
CAAGAAGAAGGCCTCCAAGAAGAAGGCCTCCAAGAAGAAGGCTTCCAAGAAGAAGGCTTCCAAGAAGAAGGCTTCCAAGAAGAAGGC
>JAWLFD010000085.1:0-9028 GCA_041685745.1 Wenzhouxiangella sp. | reverse complement strand
TTCCAAGAAGAAAGCTTCCAAGAAGAAAGCTTCCAAGAAGAAAGCTTCCAAGAAGAAAGCTTCCAAGAAGAAAGCTTCCAAGAAGAAAGCTTCCAAGAAGAAAGCTTCCAAGAAAAAGCGCGGCAAGAAGAAAAGAACGACGGCAGCCGCCGGCGAACCGATGGGCCGTTTGCTGGCCGCTGTGGAAGAACTGCGCGCGGCGGTGATGGATATGGCCAGCTCCGAGGTGGCGCATCGCCGCAAGGCGGTCGAGGATTTTCGTGAAACCGCCCGGGCCAAGATTACCGATCTGGAATCGGCGGCGCAAAGCAGCCTGGCCCGCTTGACCGGCAAGGGCTGAGGTCGTTTCTCTTAGGGCCGTAGCGAAGCGGGGTGGCTTTCGAGTCACCCCGTTTCTCGTTTCGGAGGGTATTGATGGCGCTGGGTGAGTTGATCGATCCCTTCCTGGATGCCATCTGGGCCGAACGCGGGCTCGCAGCGCAAACGCTGGAGTCCTATCGACAGGATCTGAAGCAGTTCGTTCTCGGCATCGATGATCCGGCTGATTCGGTTAGCCGTGTTCAGGTGATGGAATACCTGTCCGTTCGCCTTCGTCGAGGTGCAGCCGTCAGCAGCGTGACCCGACAGGTCTCCTGCCTGCGCCAGTTTTTTGCCTGGGCACAGCGCCAGGGCCAACTGAAAGACAACCCCATGGTGGACCTGCAGGCACCGGCTCGCATTCGGCACCTGCCGCATCTGCTTTCCGAGTCCGAGGTTGGCAGGTTGCTGGCCCAGCCCGATTCGGCGACCGCGCTGGGCCTGCGCGACCGGGCAATGCTGGAAATGCTGTACGCCACCGGCGTACGGGTCAGTGAACTGGTCGAGCTCGATCTGGCGCGGCTCAACCTGATTCGCGGGCTGGTGCGGGTGATCGGAAAAGGGGGCCGAGAGCGCCTCGTGCCTTTGGGCGAGCCCGCCCGACACGCGGCCGAGCGCTGGCTCGAACGCGGTCGGCGCAGATTGTCGCCGATTGGTGATCGGGTGTTCGTTTCTTGCCGCGGTTTGCCCTTGAGCCGCCAGGCCGTCTGGCAGCGAATCCGCAAGCATGCGCGCGACTGCGGTATCGTCGGCGATATTCATCCACACCGGCTGAGGCATTCCTTCGCCACCCACCTGCTCGACCATGGTGCCGACCTGCGCGCGGTACAGATGCTGCTGGGGCATGCAGACCTGGCGACGACCCAGATTTACACCCACGTTTCGCGCTCCAGACTCAAGGCCCTGCACGCAGCGCATCATCCGCGCGGCTGAGCAAATTGGCAAGCGCTGCGCGGCAAGCACGATTCGCGCCTGCGCTGACTTCCGTCGGCAGGAAACTTGTCGGCTGTTCTATACTCCAACCCCTGTTGACTCAATCGCTCGAAATCCCTTGCAGGAGATGAATGGAATGAAAAGAATGCCTATCACAGGCCTGGTGCTCGCCGGTTTTGCGCTTGCAGCGACCGCCATGGCCGCCGATCCGGCCGCGATCGAAGAGCGCCTGTCGGCGCTGGTGCCCGATACTTCCGCAGTCACTATTGCCGAAACGCCGCTGCCGGGCATCATGGAGGTGCGCGTTGGCTCGGACATCATCTACATGAGCGATGACGGTCGCTACCTGCTCCAGGGCCGGGTGATCGATCTGGAAACCCAGAAGGATCTGACCGACGCTGCCATGGCCGGCGTGCGCAAAGAGCAGATCAACGATCTGGATCCGTCCGAATTCGTGACTTTCGGCAACGACGATGCCGAATACGAACTGCTGGTCTTTACCGACCCGGACTGCGGCTTCTGCCGCCGCCTGCACGAGAAGATGGACGAATACCATGAGGCCGGAATTCGCATTCACTACCTGGCCTTTCCGCGGGCCGGCGAAGGCTCCCAGACCTACAACAAGATGGTCTCGGTGTGGTGTTCGGACGATCGTCAGGCCGCCATGGACGTGGCCAAGACCGGTGGTACGCCGCGCGCGGCGACCTGTGCCAACCCGGTGCTGGAGCAGTACCAGCTTGGTCAGAGCCTGGGCGTGACCGGGACCCCGTCGATGATGACCTTCGGCGGCGACATCATTCCCGGCTACGTCCCGCCCGAGCAACTGCGAGAGCGTCTGGAGACCCTGGCCGCCAGTAACGGGAGCCGCTGAACCGAAGCGCGGGTCGCCGACCGATGGCGCAGGGCGACGCGCGCACCCGGCGCCGCTTCGGCCCATTGATTTCCCGGATGACGCCATGATTTTCCTGCTCGGGCCGGACGCGCTGCCGGGATTCCGGCGCCGCCAGCTGGCCGCTGCGCTGAGTCGAATCGAAGGTCGCCCCTTTGTTCTGGCGGCCCGCGAGCTGTTCCTGGTCGACGTCGATCGACTGGATCCGGACGATGGACGGCGCCTGGACCGGCTGCTCCATGCCCGGCCCTGGCAGCCGCCCACGGCTGCCGATGATGCCTTGCTGGTCCTGCCTCGCGCCGGGACCCGCACCCCCTGGGCGAGCAAGGCGGCCGACATCCTTTGCCGCTGCCAGCTGCCGCACCTGGCCGGAATCGAACGCGCCCAGTTGCTGCGGTTCGACGGCATTGCGGCGCGAAGCCTTTCCATGGCCGGGCGACAGATCCTGCACGATCGCATGACCCAGACCATCGTGACGGCCGATGCCGACCTGTCCGGCTGGTTCGCGCATCCGGACCCGGCGCCGCTGGGCCGGGTCGAACTCGGCGACGATCCGGTCGCCAGCCTGGTTCGGATCAATCGCGAACTGGGCCTGGCGCTCAGCAGCGGGGAGATCGACTACCTGGTCGCGGCCTATCGGCGGCTGGCGCGCGATCCGACCGACGCTGAGTTGATGATGTTCGCCCAGGCCAATTCCGAGCACTGTCGTCACAAGATCTTCAACGCCAGCTGGACCGTCGACTCTCAGGTGCGCGAGCCGAGCCTGTTCGGCCTGATCCGCCGGACCCATGCCCGCACCCCGCAGGGCACCCTGGTGGCCTACGACGACAACGCCGCCATCATGGAGGGCTTCCCCGGGCGCATGCTGCTGACCCGGGCCGACGACCCGGTCTATCGGACCGAGCCGCGCAAGATCCATCTCCAGATCAAGGTCGAGACCCACAACCATCCGACGGCGATCTCTCCCGACCCCGGGGCAGCCACCGGGGCCGGCGGCGAGATCCGCGACGAGACCGCCACCGGCCGGGGCGGCCGCCCGGTGGCCGCCCTGACCGGGTTTTCGGTCTCGGATCTGCGCATACCGGGCGCGATCCAGCCCTGGGAGACCGCGCCGAAGCCGCCGGATCGACTGGCCGACGCGCTGGAAATCATGCGCGACGGCCCGATCGGGGCGGCCCGCTTCAACAACGAGTTCGGCCGGCCGGCGCTGCTGGGTTACTTTCGCAGTTTCTCGGCCCGGGTCGACGAGAGCTGGTGGGGCTACCACAAGCCGATCATGCTGGCCGGCGGCAGCGGCATGATCGCCGACGGGCAGACGGAAAAACAGCCGCTGAGCGCGGGTGATCGCATCATCGTTCTGGGCGGGCCGGCGATGCTGATCGGCCTGGGCGGGGGAGCGGCCTCGTCGATGAGTTCGGGGCAGTCCGACGCCGATCTAGACTACGCCTCGGTCCAGCGCGGCAATCCGGAAATGCAGCGTCGCTGCCAGGAAGTGATCGACCGCTGCTGGGCGCTGGGCGAGGACAACCCGATTCGCTCAATCCACGATGTCGGCGCCGGCGGCTTGTCCAACGCCCTGCCCGAACTGCTGCATGACGGTGGCGTCGGCGGACGACTCGATCTGCGCGCCATTCCCAGCGCCGATCCGGGCCTGTCGCCGATGGCGATCTGGTGCAACGAAGCCCAGGAGCGCTACGTGCTGGCGATCGCGCCCGAAGACCGCGATCGTTTTGGTAGGCTGTGCGCGCGCGAGCGCTGCCCCTGGGCCGATCTCGGGCCGGCCACCGACGATGGTCGCCTGCATCTTGCAGACCCGCTGCTGGGGGCGCCGGCCGTCGACATGGATCTCGAACTGCTGCTGGGCCGCCCGCCCAGCATGCACCGCGATGCGGTCACGGCGGCGATGGCGCTGCCGAGCATGACGCTCGACGACATCGATCTCGACCAAGCCTGCGAGCGCGTGCTGGCGTTGCCCACGGTGGGCAGCAAGCAGTTCCTGATCACCATTGGCGATCGCAGCGTGGGCGGTCTGACCGTGCGCGACCAGATGGTCGGGCCCTGGCAGGTGCCGGTGGCCGATCAGGCCATCACGTTGAGCGACTACGAGGGATTTGCCGGCACCGCGATGAGCCTCGGCGAGCGCACGCCGCTGGCCGTCTGGCACTCGGCCGCGGCGGCGCGCATGGCCGTCGGCGAGGCCCTGACCAACCTCGCCTCGGTGCTGGTGCCCGGACTCGATCGGGTCAAGCTGTCGGCCAACTGGATGGCGGCGGCCGGCACCGAGGGCCAGGATGCGGCCCTGCGCGAGGCGGTCGAGGCGGTCAGCGAATTCTGCTGCGAACTGGGACTGGCGATTCCGGTCGGCAAGGATTCGCTGTCGATGCAGACCGTCTGGCGGGAAGGAGAGGAACAGCTGCGCATGCGCGCGCCGGTGTCGCTGATTGTCTCGGCGTTTGCGCCGATCACGGATGTGCGTCGCCACCTGACGCCGCAGCTGGCGCCGGTGGACTCGCGCCTGGTGCTGATCGACCTGGGTGCCGCGCGGCTGGGTGGTTCGGCCCTGGCCCAGGTGCTCGATCGTCCGCTTGGCGAGGTGCCGGATCTGGCCGATGCCGGATTGCTGGGCCGGGCCTTCGCTGGCCTGCAGGATCTGATCCGGGATCGGGCCTTGCTGGCCTGCCACGACCGTTCCGATGGCGGTCTGTTCGCGTGCGCGCTGGAAATGGCGTTGGCCGGACGGGTCGGCGTGCGGCTCGAACTGGACGAGGATGACTTGCTGCGCACCCTGTTCAACGAGGAGCTGGGCTGGCTGGTCCAGGTGGAAGATGAGCACTGGCCGAAGGTCGAACAGACCCTGGCCGAAGCGGGCCTGGCCGGGCACGCGCGCGTGGTCGGTCGGACCACCGACGCTCGGGCGCTGGAGATCCGGCGCGCCGGCGCATCGGTTTTTTGCCGACCGCTGACCGAACTGGCCCAGGCCTGGAGCCAGACCAGCTACCGCATGCAGCGTCTGCGCGACCATCCCGACTGCGCCGACGAAGAGCATGCCGGCCTGGGCGAGGAGGCGCGCCCCGGCCTGGGTGCCGAGCTGGCTTTCGACCCGGTGGCCGCCCCGGCGGTCATCGGCGGCCAGCGTCCGCGCGTGGCCGTCCTGCGCGAGCAGGGGGTCAACGGCCAGCGCGAAATGGCCCGGGCATTCATGGCGGCCGGATTCGAGGCGGTCGATGTGCACATGAGCGACCTGGAAACGGGCCGCCAGTCGCTCACCGACTTCCATGGCCTGGTCGCGTGCGGCGGCTTTTCCTTTGGCGACGTGCTCGGCGCGGGGCAGGGCTGGGCCCGGTCCATCCTCTACAATCCGGCGCTGGCCGATGCGTTTCAGGCCTTCTTTGCCGATCCGGGGCGCTTCGCCCTGGGCGTTTGCAACGGCTGCCAGATGCTCAGCGGCCTGCGCTCCATCATCCCGGGTGCGCACCAATGGCCGGCCTTCGTCCACAATCGCTCGCGCCAGTTCGAGGCGCGCTTGAGCCAGGTCCGGATCGAGTCGTCGCCTTCGTTGTTCTTTGCCGGCATGGTCGGCTCCCGCCTGCCCATCGTCACCGCCCACGGCGAGGGCCGAGCCGATTTCGGCAGCGCCGGCGTGCCGGACGAGCTGGCCGCGCTGCGCTACGTCGACGGTCACGGCCAGGTCACCCAGCGCTACCCGGACAACCCCAACGGATCACCTGGCGGGGTCACGGGCCTGAGCAACCGGGATGGCCGGGTGACCATTCTGATGCCGCATCCTGAGCGGCTGCTGCGGGCGGTCAATTTTTCCTGGGCGCCGGCCGAGTGGGGTGAGCACTCGCCCTGGATGCGGATGTTTCACAATGCCCGGCAGTGGGTTGCAGGGGTCTGAAACCATGGTTGATCCGTCGGGAAAACCGGAAAAATCGAGCGGGAATCCGGTCAAGGAAATGTTCCTGCTGGCCGCGCTCTATCTGCCGATGGGTTTTTTCCTGTGGTTCTTCGCCGCCAGCCTGCTGATGTTTCCGACCGCACGCCTGGCCGATCTGCTGCTCACCGGTCTGTTCGGCGATGTCTTCGATCAGGTCGTCCAACTCGGTTTCCAGCTGGAGATCCAGACCTCGGTACTGCTCGAGCGTGAGGTCGAAGGCCGCACGGTCGCGGTCAATCTGTACGTCAATCCCATGATCTACGCCTGGGGCATGGCCCTGCTGTTCGGCCTGATCATGGCCACGCCGCTGAGCGTGAAAGGCCGGCTTGCCCAGATGGCGGTCGGTTTTGTCGTGGTCACCCTGGTCACGACATGGGGCGTGTTCTGGGAAACCCTGACCGACCTGGCCTTTCGCTCCAGCCCCGAGGCCGGCGCGGCCGCGGCCGAACTGGGGCTGAACATGAACCTGATCGCGCTGTTCTACCAGCTCGGTTACCTGATGCTGCCTGCCGTCATTCCGGTGGCGACCTGGATTCTCATGAACCGCGCGTTCATCGAAAACGACATCCTGCAGCGACCTTTGTGAACCGATCGCGGTTTACCATGGTCAGTTGAAGGGTCCAGCGATTTGACAAGGGAGACGATCCGGTCCTCATGAACATGGCAACCAGCGCAACCCAGGACGATTCCGGTCTCCTGCCCAGTATCAGCGTCCATCTCGAGGATCGCGCCGCGGAGCTGTGTCGGTTGCTGGTCGAGCAGGATCGACTGCGCGAGGAAGACCTCAATCGAGCCCGCGCCTATCGCGAGCAGCACGGCGGCAACCTGCTGACCCTGCTGGTCCGGCTGGGGCTGGTCTCCGAGCGCGACCTGGCTCGAGCCCAGTCCAGGCTGCTCGACATTCCCATGGTCAGCGACAAGGAATACCCCGAAGACGCGCCCGAGGTCGACGACATCTCGGTGCGCTACATGAAACAGCAGCATCTGGTGCCGATCCGCGTGGGCGATGAAGGCATCGAGGTGGTGATGACCGACCCGCAGGACGAATTCGCCCTCAAGGCGTTGAAGATGGCCACCGGCCGCGACGTGCTCGCCCGGGTCGGGATCGCCTCGGAAATCGACAATACCATCGAGCGCTATTTCGGCGGCGGCAAGTCGGCCATGGGTCAGATCGCCGAAGGGCTGGGCGGTGAAGGGGAGGGCAGCGACGAGGAAGACGTCGAGCACCTGCGCGACCTGGCCTCCGAGGCGCCGGTGATTCGCCTGGTCAACCTGATCCTGCAGCGCGCGGTGGAGTCGCGCGCCTCGGACATCCACATCGAGCCCTTCGAGAATCGACTGAAAGTGCGCTATCGCATCGACGGCGTGCTGCAGGAAGTCGAAGCGCCGCCGGCGCGCTCGACCGCCGCGGTGATCTCGCGGGTCAAGATCATGGCCCGGCTCAACATCGCCGAGCGCCGCCTGCCGCAGGACGGTCGCATCATGCACCGCGTGGGCGGCAAGGAACTCGACCTGCGCGTGTCCACGGTGCCGACCGCGCACGGCGAAAGCGTCGTCATGCGTATCCTGGACCGCGAGGCGGTGGTGCTGGATTTCACCAGCTTAGGGTTTGCCGACGATGCCCGCGATACCTTCATCAAGGCCCTGGAGATGCCGCACGGCATCATCCTGGTCACCGGTCCGACCGGCTCGGGCAAGACCACCACGCTCTACACCGCCTTGAGCCAGCTCAACACGCCCGAGCGCAAGATCATCACGGTCGAAGACCCGATCGAGTACCAGATCGAGGGGATCAACCAGATTCAGGCCAAGGCCTCGATCGGACTGGATTTCGCCAGCGCGCTGCGCTCCATCGTGCGCCAGGACCCCGACGTGATCATGATCGGGGAAATGCGCGACCTGGAAACCGCGCGTATCGCCATCCAGTCGGCGCTGACCGGTCACCTGGTGCTCTCCACCCTGCATACCAACGATGCGGCCGGCGGCGTGACCCGCATGCTCGACATGGGCGTGGAGGATTATCTGCTCACCTCCACGGTCAACGCCATCATGGCCCAGCGCCTGGTGCGCCGCCTCGACCCGGCCACCCGCGAGGCCTACCAGGCACTGCCGGAGTTCGTCGAGGAGCTTGGTCTGCGGGCGCTGACCGATGCCGATTCCGTCACCCTTTATCGTCCCGGCACGTCCGAACTCAGCCCGACCGGGTATCGAGGACGGACCGGCATCCATGAAATCCTGCGCATGAGCGACGAGATCCGGCGCATGGTGATCAAGCACGCCACCTCAACCGACATCGAGCGCCAGGCGCGGGCCGAGGGCATGCGCACGATGTACGAGGACGGCTTGCTCAAGGCGCTGTCGGGCGAGACCTCGGCCGAGGAAGTGCTGCGCGTGACCCAGGAGGCCTGAGGGCAATCCCATGGCGCTGTTTGAGTACAAGGCGGTCACGCCGGCCGGGGAAACCCTGACCGGTGAAATGGAGGCGCCCAGCCAGGACCTGGTGATCGCCCGCCTGCAGGAGATGGGCAACATCCCGGTCTCGGCCAGAGAAGTCGGCAGCGGCCTGCGCCTGGGCAGCCTGTTGCGCGGTCGGCGCGGTCTGAACCAGCGCGAGGTCGGCGATCTGACCCAGCAGCTGGCGACCCTGCTCGGCGCCGGTCTGCCGCTGGACCGCTCGCTGGGCATCCTGGCCGAGCTGGCCGAGAACGAGCGCGTGCGCGAGCTGGTCGAACAAGTCCGCAATCACGTGCGAGAGGGCGGCTCGCTGTCGGAAGGGCTGGAGCAGCGCCATGGCGTGTTTTCGCGCTTCTACATCAACATGGTCCGGGCCGGCGAGATCGGCGGCTCGCTGGACCAGACGCTCGCGCGCATGGCCGAGTACATGGAGCGGGCCAAGGAACTCAAGGACGGGG
>JAWLFD010000084.1:0-9408 GCA_041685745.1 Wenzhouxiangella sp. | reverse complement strand
TCGCCGCGGCCGTCGCCGACCTCCAGCACCTCGAGCCCCCGGTAGCGCCCGATGCCGTGTTCCAGATGAACGATCAGGGCCCCGGGCTGCAGGTCGGCCAGGCTCTTGACCAGGCTTTCGGGATCCTGCCCGGTACGGCGTTCCCGCTGGACGCTGCGCGCATGCCCGGGAAACAGCTCGTTTTCGCTGAGCACGACGATGCCGTCCTGCTCCAGCGCAACTCCGCCGGAGAGCGGCAGCACGGCGATGCTGACCGGGTCGGCCTGGCTGGCGAACGCCGCCCAGGACTGGACCGGCCGGGGGGCAAGGCCCGCCGATCTCAGGCTTTCAGTGATCAGTTCGCGCCGCCCGGCAGTGTCGGCGGCCAGCAGCACGCGCGCCGGCTGACGCTTGAGCCACTCGACCGTGCGTTCGGGTTGCTGATCCAGATCAACCGGATCGGGTGATCGGGCCATGGCCGCGGCAGGCGCTCGGCGGGTGATCTTCACGCTGGCGCGGGCCAGCAGGTCGGCGGCCAGCGCGCCGCCCTCGAAAAACAGCTCGATCGGATCCAGCGCCGGCCGTTCGAGATCCCCGCAGCGCTGCTGATGACGCTGGCGGATCTGTTCACCGTAGGCCCGCGCGGCGTCTTCCACGCCCTCGAGGATGACCACCCGATGCGCCGTCGGCAGGTAGTCGGTCAGGGCACTGGTCTGGTCGAAGAACAGCGGCAGGTACTGCTCCAGCCCCTGGCCGGCGATGCCGTCGCCCACCTCCTGGTAGGGCAGGGCGCGCCGCAGGTCGACGTCGAAACGCGTGCGGAAACGACGCCGGAATTCGTTCCGGCTGTTCTCGTCGAAGGGGAACTCGCGTCCGGGCAGCAGATCGATCCGCGCCAGCTTCTCGACCGAGCGCTGGCTTTCGGCGTCGAAGCTGCGGATGGTCTCGATCTCTTCGTCGAACAGTTCCAGGCGAAACGGCAAGTCCTGTCCCATCGGCCAAAGGTCGATCACCGCGCCGCGGGTCGCGAACTGCCCCGGTTGCCAGACCTGTTCGGAGGGCTGGTAGCCGGCATCCTGCAGCTGGGCCCGAAAGGTGGCCGGATCGAGATGCTGGCCGACATCGAGCTTGATGCTTTGGCCGCGGATCCAGGTGACGGGCGCCAGGCGCTGCATCAGCGCGGTGACCGGCGCGATGATCACCCCGTGATCGAGCCCGGGCAGCCGCGAGAGCAGATCCAGACGGCGGGAAACCAGGTCCGGATGCGGCGAATAGAGGTCGTAGGGCAGGGTCTCCCAGTCCGGAAACAACTCGACGGCAGGCCCGTCCAGCCGGGCCAGATCGTCGCGCAGCTGCCGCGCGCTGTAACCATCGGCGGCCGCGACCAGCGCGGGACCGCCTTGTCGCCGGCCCAGCGCAGCCACGGCCAGCGCGAGGGCCAGGCCCTCCAGCTGCGGCCACTCCTGGCGTTCACCAGGCGTCAAGGGCGGGGGGTTGAGGACGGAAAAGCGGTGAATCATCGGACGGTCGACCAGGTTCGGCTCACCATTGTAGCGACTGCGGCATTTCATTTGCCTGAAAGGCCGCGTTGATTTATACTTACTGGCTTGTCCGGATGGGCGATTAGCTCAGTTGGTTAGAGCGCTGTCTTGACATGGCAGAGGTCACTAGTTCAAATCTAGTATCGCCCACCATCCTTATTTACTGGTCCGGTTCAGGGATCGGCCTTCAGGCGGCTTCGTTGACGGCCTTTGAACATCCCGGTTTGGACAATGACGACAGGGCGCCCGGCGCCCTTTTTTCATCCTGATGGTTTCTTTCGGTGGTAGCGAGCAGACATGGTGCAGATCAGCCTTCCTGACGGTTCGAGCAAGCATTTCGACGAACCGGTGACGGTCGCCGAGGTGGCCGCCTCGATCGGGCCCGGGCTGGCCAAGGCCACCCTGGCCGGCGAGGTCGACGGTCGCCTGGTCGATGCCGGCCATCGCCTCGACCGCGACGTCAGCCTGCGCATCATCACCGGGCGCGACGAGGAAGGCCTGGACCTGATCCGCCATTCCACGGCCCACCTGATGGCCCAGGCCGTCAAGCGGCTGTTCCCGGAAACCCAGGTCACCATCGGCCCGGTGATCGAAAACGGGTTTTACTACGATTTTGCCCGCGAAGAGCCGTTCCGGCCGGAAGACCTGGAGACGATCGAGGCCGAAATGAGCCGCATCGTCGCCGACGACCTGCCGGTCTCGCGCGAGGTCATGGATCGCGACGAGGCGGTCGCGTTCTTCCGCGCCCAGGGCGAGGAGTACAAGGCCCGCATCATCGCCGATATCCCGGCCGACGAAACGATTTCACTCTACCGGCAGGGAGACTTCATCGACCTGTGCCGGGGCCCGCACATCCCGTCTACGGGCAAGCTCGGTGCTTTCAAGCTGACCAAGCTGGCCGGCGCCTACTGGCGTGGAGATGCGCGCAACGAGATGCTGCAGCGCATCTACGGCACCGCCTGGGCCGACAAGAAGGATCTGAAGGCTTATCTCAAGCGCCTGGAAGAAGCCGAAAAGCGCGATCATCGGCGCCTGGGCAAGCAGCTGGACCTGTTTCACTTCCAGGACGATGCGCCGGGCGCGGTGTTCTGGCTGCCGCGCGGCTGGTCCCTCTTTCGGGAGCTGATCGAGTACATGCGCCGGCGTCAGGAGGAGTCGGGTTACGTCGAGGTCAACACGCCCGACGTGATGGACCGCTCGCTGTGGGAAACCTCGGGGCACTGGCAGAACTACCACGAACACATGTTCACGACCAGAACCGAGGACGATCGGGTGTTCGCCCTGAAGCCGATGAACTGCCCGGGTTCGGTCAGCCTCTACAAGCACGGGCTGAAGAGTTATCGCGATCTGCCGATCCGCATGGCCGAGTTCGGCAAGGTTCATCGCTACGAGCCGTCCGGCGCGCTGCACGGACTGATGCGGGTGCGCCATTTCACCCAGGACGATGCGCACATCTACTGCACCGAAGAGCAGATGGAAGAAGAATGCCGCAAGGTGATCGAGCTCAATCTGTCGGTCTACAGGGATTTCGGCTTCGAGGATGTCCGGCTGAAGTTTGCCGATCGGCCCGAAAACCGGATCGGTGACGATGCCACCTGGGACAAGCTGGAAGGCGCGCTCAAGGGTGCCATCGACGCGATGGGGCTTGAGTACACCTACAACCCGGGCGAAGGCGCGTTCTACGGTCCCAAGATCGAGTTCGTTCTGCGCGACGCCATCGGCCGCGACTGGCAGTGCGGAACGCTGCAGGTGGATCTGAACCTGCCCGAGCGTTTTGACGCCACCTACCGGACCGCCGACGGCGGCGAGGCTCGTCCCGTGATGCTGCACCGGGCCCTGTTCGGCTCGCTGGAACGCTTCACCGGCATTCTGATCGAGCACTATTCGGGCAATCTGCCGCTGTGGCTGGCCCCGGTGCAGGCGGTGGTGATGAACATCACCGATGCCCAGGCCGACTATGCCGAGGAAGTCTGCAGGCTGCTGAAGAAAAAGGGCCTGCGGGTGGAGTCCGACTTGAGAAACGAGAAAGTCGGCTACAAGATCCGCGGCCGCACGCTCGAAAAGATTCCCTACCTGCTCATCGTCGGCGACCGCGAGGTCGAACGGAACCAGGTCGCGGTTCGCCTGCGCGACGGTACCGACCTCGGCGCCATGAGCGTCGAGGCGTTGGTCGAGCGTCTGCACAAGGAAGTGGCACAGCGCGGCGCAATCGGAGATAATTCCGCGGCGGCCTGAGCCGCAGAGCAGGCCAAAAAGCCCATTCAACTCAAGGAGCAGCACACATCGCAAGCGAAAAACAGACCCGGCGCAACGAGGACATCACCTCCCCGAAGGTGCGCGTGGTGGGTCCAGAGGGAGATCAGATCGGGGTCATGACCAGTCGCGATGCCCTGGCCAGAGCCGAAGAGTTCGGGCTGGACCTGGTGGAAATCGCCCCCCAGGCCGACCCGCCGGTGTGTCGGATCATGGACTGGGGCAAGTTCAAGTTCGAGACGTCGAAGAAGGCCCAGGCGGCGCGCAAGAAGCAAAAACAGATCCAGATCAAGGAGATCAAGTTTCGCCCGGGCACGGATGATCATGACTACGACGTCAAGATGCGCAACCTGAAAAAATTCATCGAAGAAGGCAACAAGGTCAAGGTGACCTTGCGCTTTCGGGGCCGGGAAATGGCCCACCAGGAACTGGGGCGTGACCTGCTCAAGCGCGTCGAGCAGGAAATGTCCGAGGAGACCACGGTGGAGCAGTTCCCGCGCATGGAAGGGCGCCAGATGGTGATGATGCTGGCGCCGAAGAAACACTAGCCCTTCACGGGGCCAACAACTCGCCGGACTGCAGCTCAAGCCAAGTTTCGTCGCGTCGGCATCGCGATGGACGCTGCAGGATGGTATTAGAAACGCTCCCCCGTTTTCGCGGGAGCCGCAACAGGAGAAAGAAAATGCCGAAGATGAAGAGCAACCGGGGCGCCGCCAAGCGGTTCCGGGCCACGGGCAGCGGGCGCATCAAGCGCAAGCGCGCCTTTCATAGCCATATCCTCACCAAGAAGGACACCAAGCGCAAACGGCGCCTGCGGTCCACCACCCTGATATCGAAGGCCGACGAGAAAGCCGTCCGCCAGATGTTGCCCAAGCTGTAAGGTCCGAGGAGAAATCACATGGCTAGAGTCAAACGTGGAGTGGTCGCCCGTCGCCGCCACCGCAAGGTTCTCAATCGCGCGAAGGGTTATTACGGCGCCCGTCGCAAGGTTTACCGGGTCGCCAAGCAGGCGGTCATCAAGGCCGGGCAATACGCCTACCGCGACCGGCGCCAGCGCAAGCGGGATTTCCGCAGTCTGTGGATTACCCGCATCAATGCCGCGGCGCGCGAGCATGGACTGTCCTACAGCCGCTTCATCAACGGCTTGAAACGCGCCGAGATCGAGATCGACCGCAAGGTGCTCGCCGATCTGGCCGTTCACGACAAGGCGGCGTTCAAGGCGCTGGCGGAAAAAGCCCAGGCCAGCCTGGCCTGACGTCATGAGCAGCTCCTCTCCCGAAGACCTGCTGACGCAGGCTCAGGAGTTGGTTGCCGACGCCGGAGACGCACGCGCCCTGGATGAAGTCCGGGTGCGCTATCTGGGCAAGAAAGGCGCACTGACCGGGCTGCTCAAGCAGCTCGGTCAGCTGCCCCCGGATCAGCGTCGGGAAGCCGGTCAGGCCGTCAACCGCTGCAAGCAGATGCTGGAAGCCTCGATCGCCGAGCGTCAGCAGATACTGGCTGTGGAACAGCTCAACGCACGGCTTGTCGCCGAACAAATTGACATTACGCTGCCCGGGCGCACGCACGAACCCGGCGGCCTGCATCCCGTCAACCGAGCCCTGGATCGCATTCTCGATATCTTCAGCCAGCTGGGTTTCAGCGTGGCCACCGGTCCTGAGGTCGAGGATGATTATCATAATTTCGAGGCGCTGAACTTCCCGGCTCATCACCCGGCACGGGCGATGCACGATACCTTCTACCTGCCCAATGGTCATTTGCTTCGCACCCACACCTCGCCGGTGCAGATACGGACCATGAAAGAGACCCACCCGCCGGTGCGCATTGTCGCCCCGGGGCGGGTTTTTCGGGCCGATTCAGATCAGACGCACACGCCGCAGTTTCACCAGGTCGAGGGCTTGCTGGTCGACACCGACGTTACTTTCGCCGACCTCAGGGGCCTGCTGTCGGATTTCGTCAACGCGTTTTTCGAAGACCAACTCGAAGTCAGGCTCCGGCCGTCGTATTTCCCGTTTACCGAGCCGTCGGCCGAGGTCGACGTTCGCTGGACCGAAGCCGACGGAACACCCGGCAAGTGGCTCGAGGTGCTCGGTTGCGGCATGGTCCATCCCAACGTGCTCGACAATTGCGGCATCGACTCCGAGCGCTATACCGGTTATGCCTTTGGCCTGGGGGTCGAGCGTTTCGCCATGCTGCGCTATCGGGTCGACGACCTGCGGTTGTTCTTCGAGAACGACTTGAATTTCCTCCGCCAGTTTCGCTAAGGGGGCTTGAGTGAAGATCAATTACCGCTGGCTCAAGACCTGGGTCGACACCGACCTCGACGCCCAGGCCGTTGCTGAACGCTTCACTCTGGCGGGACTGGAAGTCGACGAATGCGTGCCCGTAGCGCCGCCCCTCGATGGCGTGGTCGTGGGAGAAATCATCGACGTTCAGCCGCATCCCGACGCCGACCGCTTGCGGGTCTGCAAGGTGGCCGGTGATGCACAAGAGCGCACGATCGTGTGTGGTGCGCCGAATGCGGCCAGGGGACTCAAGGCACCGCTGGCGACGCTGGGTTCGGAGCTGCCGGGTGGTCTGAAGATCAAGCCGGCACGGTTGCGAGGCGTCGCCTCCGAGGGCATGCTGTGCTCTTCGCCGGAACTGGGGCTGGGTGAAGACAAGTCGGGCCTGATGGAGCTGCCCTCCGACGCACCCGTGGGCCAGAAACTGGTCGACTATCTGGGCCTTGATGATCACGTGCTGGATATCGACTTGACGCCCAATCGTGCCGATTGTCTTTCGGTGCGCGGCCTGGCGCGCGAACTGGCTGCGCTGACCGGCACGGCGGTGAGCGGGCCGTCCTTCAAGCCGGTCGCGGCTGCCAGCGATGACTCGTTTGGGATCGAACTGCATTCGCCGGCGGATTGTCCCTGTTATCTCGGGCGGGTAATCCGCGGGGTTGACGTTGCAGCCGAGACACCGCTGTGGATGGTCGAGTCGCTGCGGCGCTGCGGCATTCGCAGCCTGGGCCCTGTGGTCGACGTCACCAATTATGTCCTGCTGGAACTGGGTCAGCCCATGCACGCCTTTGACCGGGGCAAGCTCGGCGACACGATTCACGTGCGCCGGGCAAAAGCCGGCGAGCGCATGATCCTGCTTGACGAACGTGATGTCGAACTCGATCCGGACATGCTGCTGATTTGCGACGACAACAGGCCGCTGGCGATCGGTGGGGTCATCGGCGGACTGGATTCGGCGGTCGGCGATGAGACTCGGGACATCCTGCTGGAATCTGCCTGGTTCAATCCGGCCACCATCGTTGGCCGTGCGCGGCGCCTCGGGCTGGCCACTGAGTCGGCGCACCGCTTCGAGCGTGGGGTGGATCCTGCGCTGCAGCGCCAGGCGATGGAACGCGCCACCGAGTTGATACTCGCCGTTGCCGGAGGCACGCCCGGCCCGGTCCTCGAGGCGATCGACACTGAACATCTGCCCCAGGCCAAGGCCGTGACCTTGCGACCGGAGCGCGTCAATCGGGTGCTGGGAACAGAGCTTTCAGCCGAGCAGATCGGGTCAACTCTCAAGCGCCTGGAAATGCAGGTCGACATCCAGGGAGACGCTTTCAGGGTGCTTGCACCAAGCGCTCGGCGCGATATCGAGGTCGAGGTCGATCTGATCGAGGAGGTCGCCCGACTGACCGGCTATGACAACCTCCCGAGCCGCTCCCCCGGCGGTCGAATCCGTCTGGCGCCGCCGCCTGAGGCCCAGGTCAGCCTGCGGACCGTGGCGCGTCAGCTGAGCGCTCGCGGGTTTCAGGAAATCCTTACATGGAGTTTTGTTTCGGAGTCCGATCTTGCGCGACTGGGGCTCGATCAAGGTGCCCAGCCGCTGGCCAATCCGCTCAATCGCGACATGGCCGTACTCCGGACCAGCCTGCTGCCTGGATTGCTCAAGACGGCCGCGGCCAATTTCAGGCGCCAGCATTCCAGTTTTCGGCTGTTCGAACTGGGGACCTGCTTCCTTGCAAAGGATGGGGAATTCCGCGAGCCGCAGCGGCTCTCCCTCCTGATGACCGGGCGCATCAGCGATGAGCACCCCAGCGTCAGCGGACGGTGTGTGGATTTCTTCGATCTCAAGGGGGAGATCGAGCAGCTATTGCGCTTGAACGGCGTGAGCGGAGAGCTGCGCTGCGAGCGCTCGAACCAGAGCTTGCTGCATCCGGGGCAGGGCAGCGACCTGTATCTGGACGATCAGTTCGTTGGTTCCATGGGACAGCTCCACCCATCGCTGGCTGAGGAGTTCGACGCGCCGAATGCGGTTTTTGTGGCGGAGCTGACCTACCGCATCCGCGACTCGCGGCTGCCGACGTATCAACGGGGATCGCGCTACCCCGCGGTTCGTCGGGACATTGCCGTGGTGGTGAAAGATGATGCGCCGGCCGCTGACTTGATTGCTGAAATTCGCGCAAACGCCGGCAATCTGTTCGAAAAATGCGTGATTTTCGACGAATACCGCGGTTCCGGAATAGAATCCGGGCACAAAAGCCTCGCTATGGGGTTGATTCTTCGCGATGTTTCACGCACTCTAAGGGATGATGAAGTGGAGCGGGTCCTGGATCGGGTCATTGACGGTCTTCGCCAGCGCTTCGGAGCGGAGTTGAGAGGATAGGACTATGGCGTTGACCAAGGCTGATCTGGCAGCCACCCTGTTTGACGAGGTGGGCTTGAACAAACGCGAAGCCAAGGAGTTTGTCGACGCCTGGTTCGAGTCGATCAAGACCTCGCTTGAGCAGGGTGATCACGTAAAGCTGTCGGGTTTCGGTAACTTCCAGTTGCGCGACAAGGGTCAACGGCCGGGACGCAATCCCAAAACGGGGGAAGAAATTCCCATCACGGCCCGGCGGGTAGTGACCTTCAGGCCAGGACAGAAGCTTCGCGCACGGGTAGAGGGCTATGCTGGATCCGGGAAGTAACCAGGAACTGCCGCCGATTCCGGCCAAGCGCTACTTCACCATCGGGGAAGTCAGCGATCTGTGCCTGGTCAAGCCTCACGTACTGAGGTACTGGGAGCAGGAGTTTCCGCAGTTGAAGCCGGTCAAGCGACGCGGCAATCGGCGCTATTACCAGCGCCACGACGTGTTGATGATCCGCCAGATCCGCAGTCTGCTGCACGAACAGGGCTTTACCATTCTCGGCGCACGCCAGCAGCTGGAAGGTGAGCAGGCCCAGGATGACGTCACCCGCAGCCAGCAGCTGGTGCGGCAGATGCGCTCCGAGCTCGAGGACGTGCTGCAGGTTCTTCGGCGCTGAAGCGCGTCAGTCGGTTTGCGGTTAAAATACCCGCGCAACAGTTTGTCGGTCGGAGCGTAGCGCAGCCTGGTAGCGCACCACAATGGGGTTGTGGGGGTCGAGAGTTCGAATCTCTCCGCTCCGACCATTTTTTCTTGCATCGGCAACATTTTCCTTCCCGCTCACAGTTCCTTTATTGTCACTGACGTGTAATCTCGCTCCCGTCAGAAACGCCGCGTCGCGGCCCCTGGAACCGGAGACAACTGGACCATGACCGAAAAAACGAAGCTCGCTCGCATGCCGGATATCGCCAGCCATGCCCAAGTGCAGGTGGCCGGCAAGCTCGACTGGGTCGGCATGAACGAAAT
>JAWLFD010000083.1:0-9512 GCA_041685745.1 Wenzhouxiangella sp. | reverse complement strand
CGCCGGCCTGGTGCAGCCGGTCCACGCCGGTCACGCTCATGCCGCCGTAGCGACCGGTTTTTTCGCTGGGCAGGAGGAAGGCATGCCGGCCGCTGCCCGGCAGCTTGCCGGCCAGCTCCAGCAACTCGTCTTCGGGGCCGACATGCACCTCAACCCCGGTCCAGCGCGGCGGACGGGCGGTGAACACCGTACCGGTCCAGGCGAGGCGACCCGAAGCGCCGGCCGCCAGTTCGTTGAGCACGCTTTTCTTGCCGCCGGCGCCGATCGCGGCCACGATGCCGCCGCGCAAACCCAGCGCCTGCGCAAGTTCGCTCATGCCACGCCTCCCGCCTGGACGCTGAGTACGGGCGGCAGCACGGCCGGCAGGGCCTGCCAGGTCTCGCCGCGGTCGGTACTGGCGTAGACCTGGCCGCTGGAGGTGCCGAAGTAGATCCCCAGCGGGGCCAGGCCGTCGGTATCCAGGCCGTCGCGCAGCACCGTGACGAAGCAGTTTTGCTGCGGCAGGCCTTCGGTCAACGCCTGCCAGTCGGCGCCCGCGTTGTCGGTGCGATAGACGCGAAGCCTGCCGTCCACGGTGGCCCGAAACTGGCTGGAGTCCTCCGGAATGGTGAACAGCGTATCCGGGTCGGCCGGGTCCAGGCCCAGCGCGTAGCCGAAGTCGCTGGGCAGACCGGCGGTGATCTCATGCCAGCTGCTGCCGCCGTCATCCGAACGCCAGGTGCCGGTATGGCTCTGGCGGTAGAGGCGGTCGGGATGGGTCGGGTGCATGCGCAGAGTATGGTCGTTATGACCGGCCGGGGCATTCTTTTCGGGCAGATAGGGTGCGCGGATGCCGGCATTGCAGGCGCGCCAGCTTGCCCCCGCATCGTCGGAGCGGTAGGTGCCGCCGGCGGCCAGCGCTGCGTAGACTCGCCGCCCGCTGGCGGCCAGCGAGTGGACCGCGCAGCCGCCCTTGGCCGGATGCCAGCGGTCGGCGGTGGGATGGTTGTGAAAAGCCTCCAGGCACGACCAGCTGTGACCGCCGTCGCGCGAGACGAACAGGCCCGGGGGTTCGATCCCCGCGTAAAGGGTCTCGGGCTGGTCCTGCGGCCCCGGCGCCAGGCTCCAGATGGTCTTGAGGTGCGAGGCATCGTCGTCGTCGCCGTGACTGGGCACGGCGCCGAGCGGGTACCAGTCGCGCCCGGCGTTATCGGTGCGATACACGTGGATGCCCCAGATCGGGTGATGGGCCGCCGCGAAGCCGCGTTGGCCGTCGCTGCGCGGGTCGAGAAAGGCCCGCTGGATCTCGTAGCCGGCCATGTGCGGCCCCTCGATACGGAAGCGCTCGCGCTCGCGGTCGCTGCGGGCGATGAACAGGCCCTTGCGGGTGCCGATCAGCACGGCCACAGCGGACAGTTTCGACATGCAAAATGGTCTACGATGATAGAGATGCAAACCAGTATATCGAATGCCTGAAATGAGCGAAGCACTGCAACAGCGCATCGAGCAGATCGTGCTCGAAGGCCAGCACCAGGCGCTGGGCCCGGAGTTCGAGGGGGCCTGCGTCCGGCCGCAGGTCGAGTTGACGGACCGAAAGGCTTCCGTCGAGCTGGAGGTGGCCTATCCGGCCCGGCGTTTCGGGCGCCGACTGGCTTCCGGTCTGAAGGCTTCCATCGAAGCCCTGCCCGAGATCGACGCCGCGGTGGTCAAGGTGACCAGCAAGATCAGTCCGCACCAGGTCCAGCCCAACGTCCAGCGCCTGCAGGTGGTCAAGAACATCATTGCCGTCTCCTCGGCCAAGGGCGGGGTCGGCAAGTCGACCGTTTCGGCCAACCTGGCCCTGGCGCTGGCCGCCGAGGGCGCCAAGGTGGGCATGCTCGACGCCGACATCTACGGCCCCAGCCAGCCGCGCATGCTCGGCATCAGCGGCCGGCCCGATTCGGTCGACGGCACCACCTTCGAGCCGATGATGAGTTATTCGATCCAGTCGATCTCGGTCGGCTACCTGATCGACGAGGAAGAGCCGATGATCTGGCGCGGGCCGATGGTGACCAAGGCCATGCAGCAGCTGCTCGGCAATACCCGCTGGAAGGATCTGGACTATCTGATCATCGACATGCCGCCGGGGACCGGCGACATCCAGCTGACCCTGTCGCAGCAGGTGCCCGTGGCCGGCGCGGTGATCGTGACCACGCCCCAGGACATCGCCACCCTGGATGCGCGCAAGGGTCTGCAGATGTTTCGCAAGGTGAACGTGCCGGTCCTGGGCATCGTGGAGAACATGAGCATTCACACCTGCTCCAACTGCGGCCACTCCGAGCACATCTTCGGCAGCGGCGGCGGCGAACGCATCGCCAACGACTACGGCGTCCCGCTGCTCGGTTCGCTGCCGCTGGACCTGGCCATCCGCGAGCACGCCGACAACGGCCGGCCGACGGTGGTGGCCGAGCCCGACGGCGACATCGCCGGGCAGTACCGGCAGATCGCCGTGCGCATGGCGGCCAAGCTGTCGATGCAGGCCACCGACTTCACCCACAAGATGCCGAAAATCGTTATCAAGCCATGACCATCGAACGCTATGCCCGTCGGCCCATGACCGTGATGATGGAGCGCACCGGCACGCGCTGGCAGGTGATCGGCATTTTGCCGTCGCCCGCCGCCGCGGCCGGGCACCCCCGCCGCGAGCTGGTTCGCGACGGCGGGGATGCCTGCATCTATCGCTGGGAGGGCCTGGAGTTGACCCTGACCCCGGATGCCTGCGACGATTACTGGTTCAACCTGACCAGCGCCCAGCCGCGCCTGTACGTGATCTGCCAGCTTGACGCCGACGGCGAGCCGCAGCCGCTGCGGATCACCGCCGACCAGGACGACTCGGTTGCCGCCGAGGAGGTCGAGGAGCTGTTTTACCAGGCCGCCATGCCGGCCTCGATCGTGGTCTGGATCAAGGACTACGTCGCCACCCATTACCGCCCCGGCCCGCGCAAGCAAAAGATCAAGGGCAAGCAGGGCGACAAGTACCTGACACCGTTCGACGTGAAAAAGCCATGACCGAAGACGAAGGCTTCCTGCAGCGCTGGTCGCGGCGCAAGCAGTCGGCGCTGCGCGATGACGAGGTCTCCGAGGACGAGGCGTCGGAAGCGCCCGAAGCCGCCGACGAGCCCGGCACCGCCGGCGACGCTTCAGCGGCCGATGCGGCGGCCGGGCCTGACCCGGAGACGGCCTCCGGACCCGGGGTCGAACCCGAACCGCCGGGCGATGAGGACATGCCGCCGCTGGAGTCCATCGATGAAGGCGGCAGCGTGGCCGCTTTCCTCTCGCCTCGGGTCAGCGAGGGGCTGCGTCGAGCCGCCCTGCGGCGCTTGTTCCGACAGCCCAAGTACAACGTGGTCGACATGCTCGACGATTATGCCGAAGACTACAGCAAGCCCGTGGCGCTGGGCAGTATCGTGACCGCGGACATGCGCTACCGCGCCGAAGTGGCGGCCAAGCGAATGGAGCGCAAGCTCAAGGAATCGCTGGCCGATCAGGATGAAGCAACTGATGCGGTGGCCGCATCCGAGTCCGAGACCCATCCGGACAGCGAAACCGAGCCGAATACCGAGACCCCGGCGCAAGAGGTGCCGGGAACAGACCAAGACACGCCGGCCAGCGCCGGCGTCGCGCCCGAAAGCGCCGCAGATGGGGATGATGCTGACCCCGACCGGCAGCCGGGCTGATCCACTTCCGAGGAATACCGTGCAAGAAGACCTTCTGGACATTGAACAACTGACCGCCGACGGCCCGACCGGCAAGGCCCGGGCCGCTGCGCTGGCCGATTTCGACCCACCGCCGGAACCGATGGAGTGGGTGGAATACCGCTCCGAGGGGCGGCTGCTGATCATCGGCCCGGCCGACGAGGCCTGGCCGATCGCCGAGCAGCTCAAATCGGACTTGAAGTGCACCATGCTTGCCACCGCGCCGCCCAGCGAGCCGCCGGACCGGGCGCCGCCGGGTCGTTACCTGGACGGCCGTCCGCTGGAGCTGAGCGGTTACCTGGGCGCATTCACCCTCAAAGTCGAGGTCGACCGCGGCCGGGTGCTGGAAGCCGGTGCCGCCTTCGGCATCGATCCGGGCAGCTTCGACCTGGTGCTCGACCTGGACGGCTCGGCCGACTCGGGCGTGGACGAACCGCCGCCGGGTTATTTCAGGGTTCGCAGCGAAGCTGACCTGGAGCGCGCCCTGGCGGAGCTGCCGGACATGGTCGGTGAATTCCAGAAACCCCGCTTTTTTGCCTACGACGCCGATATCTGCGCGCATGGCTCGCGTGGCCTGAGCGGCTGCCGCAAGTGCGTGGATGCCTGCGCGACCGGCGCGATCTTCAGCGTCGGCGAGAAGGTCGAGGTCGATCCGTACCTGTGCCAGGGCTGCGGCAGCTGCGTGACCGTGTGTCCTTCCGGGGCAATGAGCTACGCGGCCCCTTCCTCCGAAGACCTGCTCGATTCGGTGCGTCGCCTGCTGGCCGACTATCGCGTCCATGCCGGCGCCGAAGCGGTGGCCCCGGATGTTTTGCTCTACAGCGCGGAGAGCGCCCTGGACACGCTTGCCGCCAAGGCATCCGAGCTGCCCGAACACGTGCTGCCCGTGGCCGTCGAGAACGTCGGCTCGGTCGGTGCCGACAGCTGGCTGGCCATGCTCGCCTACGGGGCCGGTCGGGTCATTCTGCTCAGCGGTGAGGAGCCGGCGCCCACGCTGGGCGATGCAACGCGCCGCCAGATCGATATCTACCGTCCCATCCTGAACGGTCTGGGTGACCGGCACGGCGATCAGCGCGTCCTGTTCTGGGCCGGATCGGTCGATGCCGCCTCGGTTGCAGAAGCGCTGCCGCCGGTGACCGATTCTCCGGCGACCTTCGCTGCGCTGGGCACCAAGCGCGAAATCCTGCGCCAGGCGCTGGGGCACCTGCATGACCAGGCCAAAGGCGAGCGGGTCGAGACCGTGCCGCTGCCTTCTTCGGCGCCCTTCGGCGCGATCGAAGTCGATCCCGACGCCTGCACGCTGTGCATGGCCTGCGTGTCGGTCTGCCCGGTATCGGCCATCCAGGGCGGTGGCGATCTCCCCCAGCTGTACTTCCGCGAAGACCACTGCGTGCAGTGCGGGATGTGCGAATCCTCGTGCCCGGAAGATGCCATCAGCCTGCAGGCGCGGATGCATTTCCCCGCCCACCTGGAGCCGGCCCGCCGGCTGCTCAACGAAGAGGAGATGCATCACTGCGATGCCTGCGGCAAGCCTTTTGCCACGCGCAAGATGATGGACAGCATGGTCCGGCGTCTGCAGGGCCACTGGATGTTCCAGGGCGAGGAGGCCCTGGCGCGCATTCGCCTGTGCGAAGACTGCCGGATTCAGCGCATGTACGAGGATGAAGGCGGCGTGGTCGCGCATCGGCCAGAGCGCCGCAATTGACCGTGCGAAAAGTGCTTACGACTTTGGTCGACCCTGCTTGACTTCATCAAGGTCTCACGATTACATTGCTGATTCGGGGAAAGGTACATACGTAATGCAACAATTGAGAGAGGGCGCGGCGAGCGATCGCCGAGGTTCTATCAAATCAACTGACGCCGAGGGCGCCCAGGCCCGGACCGAGGCCTACGGGCTGTTGGCCGGGCTGCTGCGCGATCCGCCTGGCGCTGACCTGTTGCAGTCGCTCGTCGATCGCGGCGATGCCGTGGCGCAGTCGCATCGACCCACCGATCTGCAGTCGGCCTGGAAGGGCCTGGCCGAGGCGGCCAGAAATGCGGACGCCGAGGCGGTCGATGGCGAGTTCCACAAGCTTTTCATTGGCCTGGGGCGCGGTGAACTGCTGCCCTACGGCAGCTACTATCTCACCGGATTTTTGATGGACAAGCCGCTGGCGGCCCTGCGCGACGAGCTCGCGCGGCTCGGCATTCAGCGCGCCGACGGCGTGACCGAGCCGGAAGATCACGCCGCCGCCATTTGCGAAACCATGGTCCTGCTGGCCGATCCGGAGCACGGCATCCCGCTGTCGGGCCAGCAAGCTTTTTTCAGCGAGTACGTGGGCGCCTGGATGCCCCGGTTTTTCAGTGATGTTCAGGGCGCGAAGAACGCCGATTTCTACCGGTCGGTCGGCCGGCTGGGAGAGGCGTTCATGGAGTTTGAAAGAGTCTGGCTCAGTTTGCCGGAATAAACATTTGGAGAGTGACATGAAACGAGCAAGTGAATCTTCACCCAAGCCAGCCATTGATCTGTCGCGCCGTCGACTCATGACCGGTGCGATCGGTGCCGGCGCTGCGGCGGGACTCGGCCTGGTCTCCATCAACGGCCAGGCGGCCGTGCCCGAGCAGACCAAGCCCAAGTCGGAAAGCACCTGCTACCGCGAAACCGACCACATTCGGCGCTATTACGACAGCGCCCGCTTCTAAAGGCCGCCCCTGGCGCCGAATTCAGTCTGGAGGAGAACTATGAAACTCATTCGCAAGCAAGCCACCAACGAGTCCATTCGGGCTTCCCGGGGCAAGGCCTTTGATCGGCGGACGTTCCTGAAGCGTTCCGGTCTGACCGCAGGAGGCACCGCGCTGGCGGCATCCGTGCCGCTGAGCATGATGCGTCGCGTCGACGCGCAGCAGCCGGCCGAGGGCAACTCGGGGCCGATCGAGGTCAAGCGGACCGTTTGTACCCACTGTTCCGTCGGATGCGGGGCCAAGGCCACCGTGCAAAACGGCGTCTGGATCGGCCAGGAGCCGGATTTCGACTCGCCGTTCAACATGGGCGGTCACTGCGCCAAGGGTGCGGCCCTGCGCTCGCATGGGCACAGCGACAAGCGGGTGAAATACCCGATGAAGCTCGAGGGCGGCCAGTGGAAACGGCTGAGCTGGGATCAGGCGATCGACGAGATCGGCGACAAGTTCATGCAAATCCGCGAAGAGTCCGGACCGGATTCGGTCTGGCACTGTGGCTCCTCCAAGGCCAGCAACGAAGGCGCCTACCTGCAGCGCAAGTACGCCGCTTTCTGGGGCAGCAACAACATGGATCACCAGGCCCGCATCTGCCACTCGACCACGGTCGCCGGCGTTGCCAATACCTGGGGCTATGGCGCGATGACCAACTCCTACAACGACATGCACAACTGCAAGTCGATGATCTTCATCGGCTCCAATGCCGCCGAAGCCCATCCCGTGGCCATGCAGCACATCCTGCGCGGCAAGGAGAACGGCTCGAAGCTTGTGGTGGTCGACCCGCGCCTGACCCGCACCGCCGCCCATGCCGACCAGCACATCCGCATCCGGCCTGGTACCGACATTCCGTTCGTCTGGGGCCTGCTCTGGCACATTTTCGAAAACGGCTGGGAAGACAGCGAGTACATCCGTCAGCGCGTCTACGCCATGGATGAAATCCGCCGCGAAGTCGCCAACTGGACGCCGGACAAGGTCGAAGACGTCGCCGGTGTACCGGAAGACCAGATGTATCAGTGCGCCCAGACGCTGGCCGAAAACCGGCCGGGCACCATTGTCTGGTGCATGGGCGGTACCCAGCACCACGTCGGCAACGCCAACACCCGGGCCTACTGCGTGCTGCAGCTGGCGCTGGGCAATATCGGCAAATCCGGCGGCGGCGCCAACATTTTCCGCGGCCACGACAACGTCCAGGGCGCGACCGACGTCGGACCCAACTGTCACACCCTTCCCGGTTACTACGGTCTGTCCGAAGGCGGCTGGCGCCACTGGGCGCGGGTCTGGGACGTCGATTTCGACTGGCTCAAGAATCGCTTCGACGACGGCCGCTACGCCGACAACTCCGGCAACCCGGCCCACCCCATGAACCTGCCTGGTGTGCCGGTTTCGCGCTGGATCGACGGCATTCTGGAAGACCCGGAGAATTTCTCCCAGCGCGACAACATCCGCGCGGTCTTCTTCCAGGGACACGCTGTCAACAGCCAGGTCCGTGGTCCGGAAATGAAGCAGGCGGTCGAGAAACTCGACCTGGTCGTCATCTCCGATCCCTATCCGACCCACCTGGCGATCATGTCCGAGCGCACCGACGGCGTTTATCTGCTGCCGACGGCCACCCAGTTCGAGCAGTCCGGCTCCGCCACGGCGTCGAACCGCTCGCTGCAGTGGCGCGAAAAGGTCATCGATCCGCTCTATGAGTCCAAGACCGATGCCCAGATCCTGTACCTGATGGCCAAGAAGTTCGGCTTCGCCGACGAAATGTTCAAAAACATCTCGGTCAGCGAAGACGGAACCCCCAGCCCGGAAGACACCCTGCGCGAAATCAACCGCGGCACCTGGACCATCGGCTACACCGGCCAGAGCCCGGAACGACTGAAGCTGCACCTGGAAAACAAGCACACCTTCAACACCACGACGCTGAAAGCCCAGGGCGGTCCCTGCGACGGCGATACCTACGGCATGCCGTGGCCTTGCTGGGGGACGCCGGAGGTCAAGCACCCGGGCTCGCACGTGCTCTACAACACCGATGTGCCGGTCTCTCAGGGCGGACTGCCGTTCCGCGCCCGTTTCGGCACCGAGCACAACGGCACCAACATTCTGGCTGAGGATTCCTGGAGCAAGGATTCAGAGATCCAGGAAGGGCATCCCGCGGTGACCTACGGCATGCTGCGCACCATGGGCTGGCATAGCGAACTGACCCCGGATGAAATGGCAACAATCGCCTGGGTGGGCGGTCTGGCCGACAAGCCCAACGGCAGCGTCAGCGAGGCCGACATCGCCCAGTATCGGGAGATGGAATCCGATGCCCTGGACGGGGTGGCCTGGCACATCGATCTTTCCGGTGGCATCCAGCGCGTGTGCCTCAATCACGAGCTGGCGCCGTTCGGTAACGCCAAGGCGCGCGCTATCGTCTGGACCTTCCCGGATCCCGTCCCCATCCATCGCGAGCCGCTGTACACGCCGCGCTACGACTTGGTCGATCAGTATCCGACCCATGACGACATGCAGACCCGCTGGCGGTTGCCGACGCGCTATGCCTCGGTCCAGGCCGACGATTTCTCCGGCGATTTCCCGCTGGTCTTCACCAGCGGCCGTCTGGTCGAATACGAAGGCGGCGGTGAGGAAACCCGCTCCATGAGCTGGCTGGCCGAACTGCAGCAGGAAATGTTCGTCGAGATCAATCCGACCGACGCCAACGACCGCGGTCTGCGCGACAATGACTGGGTCTGGCTGGAAGGGCCGGAAGGCGGGCGGATCAAGATTCGCGCCATGATCACCGAACGCGTGGGGCGGGGTGTCGTCTGGACACCGTTCCACTTCGGCGGCTGGTTCCAGGGCGAAGATCTGGTCGACCGCTACCCGGAAGGCACCGCCCCGTACGTCCGTGGAGAGGCTTGTAACACTGCCAAGACCTACGGATACGATCCCATCACGCTGATGCAGGAGACCAAGTCGACCCTGTGCCAGATCCAGAAAGCCGCCTGAGGCTTAAGGAAGGAGGAGACAAGACAATGGCTCGAATGAAGTTTCTATGTGATGCGGATCGCTGCATCGAGTGCAACGGCTGTGTCACGGCCTGCAAAAACGCCA
>JAWLFD010000082.1:0-9581 GCA_041685745.1 Wenzhouxiangella sp. | reverse complement strand
TTCGGCATTGGCCCGAATCCGGTAGAACAGCGACAGCATGCGATGATGAAAAATGTCGCAGAAGCGCACCAGGGTCGGATCGTGGTAGGACAGCCTGCGTGCGATTGCATACTCGGTCAGGTGCACCGGCATGGGGCCGTTCGGGCCGAACACGCCGTGAAAATACTGCAGCAATCGCTCCGGCCGCGCCTCCGTGGCCGGCTGCAACTCGGCCAGGGTCGAGCTGGCGAAGGCCAGGGTCACTTTCTGCCCCAGGCGGATGGGGTCCTGACGGGCGCGACGCGAACGGCCGAAGCCGGGCGCATCCGGGTTGGCGGCCTCGATGAACCTCAGCGCCTGGAAGAATCCGAAGCGGTAAGGTTCGCTCGACAGGCGCGCGATCAGATGGTCGTGCGTTGACCGAGTTTCAGCGGCCATCGGACGATCTCCCCACGTTCGGTCGAGACCAGGCGGGTCTCGGTAAAGGAATTGATGCTGGCGTAGCGGGCCAGGAACTCGGCCAGAATACGTCCCAGGAGAAAAATGCCGACACCTTCGAACGAACGCTCGTCCAGGGTCAGCTGGATGCCCAGACCACGGCCGGCCGTCAGTGGTCCGGCCAGGGGCAGGCGTCGGATGATGCTTTCGGTTTCGATGGCCGCCACGCCCTCGATCTGACGCCGGATTGCCGGGTCGGACAGATCGGCATACAGCTCCAGCATTTCGCGCAGGGATGCAGCGCCGTTGCCTTCGGCGCTGTTGAGCAGGGACAGATAATTGAGATTCAGGTGACTGACCAGGCGCCAGGATGTATCACCCGGCGTAAACCGCGGCCGGGGCCGCGTGGGGCCGCGCAGGCACTGGACCGCAGTGACCGGCCCACCCGACATCAGCGAGAAGTCGCTGTCGCCACCGATCGGCATATGCAGCGGCAGATCCCGGTTGGTACACAGCGCCGTGACCGCAACCTGGCGCACCGAATCGGAGTAGGGCGCGTTATGGCTGTCGACCAGGGTCAGGTAGACCTCGCTGCCGACATAACTGGAGCGAGCCCCGTTACGCTCCTGACGCGATGAGAGCTGGCGCGGCAAGCGATGCTGGGTATAGAAGGCCGATTGGTCCCGGCTGCCGCTGCGATCGTGCGACCAGAAAAATGGCTTGTACTCCTCCCCTTCGTGGACCCCGGTACGAAAACCCTGGACTGCAGTGATCGTGTGCAGCTCGAAATCCATCGGCCGGGTGCGATCCGGCAGCACGTGCAGCTCGGTGTCCCGATCCTTGATGTGAATGCGATCGCACTGCCGGGGAAACAGGTTCACCGCCGGTGCGCAGCCGGGCAGGAAATTGTCCGGCTCGAGGGTATTGTCGAGGCTGTCGGCCCTGCGATCGAAACAGAAAACCACTTCCAGCGTGTCATCCACGCACCCCGACGCGATCGAGGCCAGGCCATCGAAGCGAACGAAATTGAACCGCTCGGGAAAAGCGAAGTACTCCTGCAGCAATCGATAGCCCTGAAATGATCGATAGCCATAGGGAAGAACGGCTTCTTCGGGCGCAAAACCCGGCATTTCGATGCGATCGGATTCGACGAACTTCTGGCGGTTCCCGCCTTCGCAGGCGGCGCGCACGAAATAGCCCACACAACCGGCATGGAACTGTTCCATCAAGGTCGAGACCTGCTCTCCGGACCCGTTCAGGTACAGCTCGAGCTGATCGATGGCGACCTCGTTGAACTTGAACCCGCCGGCCGTTTTTAGCCGCAGCTTCAATCCCGAGCGGGTCTCGGGCGGCGGACTGAGACCCAGCGCGGCAACATCCCCTCGGGTCGCGAGAAACTGCACCGAGGCCACCTCGATCGGCCACAGCGTGACCTTCTGACGCGTGCGAAATTCACAGGCGGTCTGCTCTCCGCGTCCGATGCGTCCCCGCAGCGACGTGTCGCAGGGGATTTCGAAACCGTCGCAAAGATTGCCTTCGGTCATGTTGGGATGGAATCGCGTCACGCACATCGACGGCACGGGCGCCAGAAAGTGCGGAAAGACGATTTCGAGCAGGTGCTGGGTGAAGCGATCGTATTCCTTGTCGATCTTCAGCTGCAGGCGGGCAGCCAGAAACGCGAATCCTTCCAGCAGCCGTTCGACGTAGGGATCGGCGCACTCGAACTCATCCAGGCCGATGCGCCCGGCGATCTTCGGGTATTCGCGCGCGAACTCCGCGCCCATGTCGCGCAGATGCTGGAGCTCATTGTTGTAAAACTTCAGGAAAGCCGGATCCACCGTCATTGCCCTCCCGACGCGTCGGACGCATCGCGAACCTCGACCTGTCCGGTCTCCAGGTCGATCTCGGTCTTCAGGAACAGCTCCGCCGGCATCGGCTGGGCCCACAGCCGACCCTCGATTTCGAACATGATCGCGTTTGCGTTCATGCGGTCGGAAGAAATGTCGGCGCGAACCCGCAGCGTATTGGCCAGAATCCGCGGCTCGTAGACCAGCAGCGCGTTCTTGATCATGCGCTCGATCTCTTCCTTGCTGAGGTCGGAGACCATCAGTCCGGAAAGATCCGGGATACCGAAGTTCAGGACCGAGTCGCGAACCGCAGGGAAGGCGTCCAGGTCGACCAGGGCTTCCATGTTGCCGGCATTGAGCAACCAGCCCATGTCACGCCTGACCAGCGCACGCAGCCTCGTCACGCTGATGACCCGCGCGCTCCTGGCCTCTTCCTTTTCGTAGGGTCGTTCGTCGGTCAGACGATCCAGCAGCGAGGGTTGCAGCCGCTCATTGAAGCTCAGCTCCGCCACTATCCGGCCTCCGCAGCGGCCTCACTCCCCGAGTGATCGATCAAGTCGCCGATGCGAAGCTCGCGAATCCCCAGCAACGGATACTCGGCTTCATCGGTGGCCAGAAGTCGCTGCCCCAGGCCGGTTTGCAGCCCGTCCTCGTCCCCGCTCCAGGCGGTCATTCGACTCAGGCGCAAGCGATCATCATCGGCATTTTCGGTGCCGGGATAGCGCGTCGGAATGAAGCCGACCGCCTGCCCGCCGTTCTTCCATTGAAACTGCGCCGGCGTCCAGACCAGGTCGCGCAGATCCTCCGGCTCATCGAAACGGATGACGCTGACATGCTCGAACGGAACCCAGTAATAGTGACCTTTGAGAAAGACCTCGAGCACTGGGCCGAGACGGCCATCGGCGTCGGCAATCCATTCGAAGGGTTTGCCATCGATGCTGCCGCTGCTCTCCGGAGCCTGGTCGAAGGCCTGATCCTGCAACTCCAGCCCCTCCTGAATTTCCCCGGCCGCGAACTTCGGCAGCGCGGAATTCAGGGTCGCAAGCCAGTCACGCGGCTCGCCAAAAAACAGCGGGCTCCTGAGTCCCTCGAACACCGCGGCACGAAACATCTCGCACTGGATCACCGGATCGTAGGTTTCGAACATCAGGATGGTGTCGGCGCTCATGTCCTTGAGCACATAAAGCTGCCGGCGTGCTTTTTCCCAGTCGCCGGTCAGGCACATCAACTGGAAAAGCGCGATCCTGTTCTTGACGTTGCCTGCGTCCTTACGGACCGCCTGCATGGCCTCGCTCAGTGACGCATCAAGATCTCCGGCCTGGAGCAGTTCGTGGACGTGATTCAAGGTCTACTCTCCTGAAATGGAGCCGGGTCGCCCGCGCGACCCGGCCTTTGGTGTAGGGAAATGCCTCAGACTTCGACGTTCTTGCGAATGTCCCAGCCTGTCTCCACCGTGGCACCGGCCGCACCCTTCTCGTCCTGGGGCGTGTATTCGAGCTTGAACCGGCCAAAGTTCAAGTGAACGGTCTCTATGATGTTCTCGTCATTCGGACTGCCACCGGTATCCATGTGGCACACCATGACTTCTTCCAGGGTGATTTTCAGATAATCGACCGGGCTGTCGCCGCCGGCCTTGCGGATGGTCAATACGGCTTCGTCTTCGTGCTTGCCGTTACAGCAAAGCTTCCACAGGTTCGGCGTGGCCTGATCGACGTACTTGGTAATCGTCAGGTCGTTGACCGAGACCTTGCCTGCGCCACCGCCCATGCCGCGGTGCATGGTGCCGGACTGATGCGCACCCCAGTTCCAGCTCAGCACATCCACTTCGTCCTCGTGATCCTTGACCTGCGAATCACCCTTGATGCTTGCAAATTTCAGAAACATGTCAACAGCCATGAACTTTCTCCGTTTTTTAGTCAATGTAAATCGGCATTACCGCCGAATGAAATGGTTTTTCAACCACCAACCAAACGTCAGGAACTCTTCGCAGAGGGAAGACGTGATACCAGACGCAGCGAAACCGACAGACCTTCCAGCTGGTAATGCGGACGCAGGAAGAACTGGGAGGTGTAGTACCCGGGATTGCCTTCCACCTCCTGAACCCTGACTTCCGCAGCTGCCAGCGGCTTGCGCGCCTTGGTGTCTTCCGAGGAGTTGTCCGGGTCGCCGTCGACGTACTTCATGATCCAGCTTGACAGCCAGCGCTCCATGTCATCGCGCTCGCGGAAGGACCCGATCTTGTCGCGCACGATGCACTTCAGGTAGTGGGCAAAGCGGCAGCAGGCAAAAAGATACGGCAGCCGCGCCGACAGGTTGGCGTTGGCCGTGGCATCCGGATCGTCGTATTCGGCGGGTTTTTGCAGCGACTGGGCGCCGATGAATGCGGCGAAGTCGGTGTTCTTTCGATGCACCAGCGGCATCAGACCGATCTTTGCCAATTCCCCTTCACGTCGATCGCTGATGGCGATTTCGGTGGGGCACTTCATGTCGACGCCGCCGTCATCGGTGGGGAATGTATGGGTGGGAAGACCATCTACCGCACCGCCCGACTCGACGCCGCGAATTCGCGTGCACCAGCCGTATTGCTTGAATGCACTGGTGATGTTGGTGGCCATCGCGTAGGCCGAGTTGGCCCAGGTGTACTTGCTCGAATCGGCGCCTTCGGTGTCTTCCTCGAAGTTGAATTCCTCGACCGGGTCGGTCTTGGAACCGTATGGAATGCGCGCCAGGAACCGCGGCATGGTCAGGGCCAGGTAGCGCGAGTCATCGGACTCGCGCAAGGAGTTCCACGCCGCGTATTCCGGCGTTGATGTCAGCTTGGTCAGGTCGCGCGGATTGGCAAGTTCATCCCAGGAGTCCATCTGCAGCAGGTTGGGGCCCGAGGCGGCAAGAAACGGCGCGTGCGCCGCCGCGGCAATCTGGGCCATGCCGTTGAGAATCGAGACGTCCTTCGGGTTGTGATCGAAAACATAGTCCCCGACCAGCGCCCCGAACGGTTCGCCACCGAGCTGACCGTACTCTTCTTCGTAGATTTTCTTGAACAGCGGGCTCTGATCCCAGGAAGCGCCGGGATAACGCCTGAACATCTTGGCCAGTTCATCCTTGGTGATGTTCATGACCCGAATCTTGAGCATCTCGTCGGTTTCGGTGTTCATGACGTGGTAGTGGAGACCGCGCCAGGCCCCCTCGAGCTTCTGGAAGTCCTCGTGGTGAATGATCTCGTTGACCTGGTCGGTCAAGCGCGCATCGATTTCGGCAATCAGGGCATTGATGGTGGTGACGGCATCTTCTGAAACCAGTGCCGTTCCTTCCAGGACCTGCTGAGCCAGGGTTCGAACCGCCGACTCGACTTCGCTTCGGGCGCGCTCGCTCTTGGGCTTGAATTCTTTTTGCAGCAGCGAAGTGAATTCATCCTGTTCCTGTACCTGACCGGCTTGTTCAGTGGCCGTTTCCTGTTTGGTCGCCATGATTATTTCTCCTCCTCGGCGCTGGAACCCTGCTCGTCGGACGGCTTGGGTGCGCCGGTCAAGGACTTGAGAAGCTCCGGATCATTGATGGCCTTGGAGACAAGCTCCTCGGCGCCGGCCTTGCCGTCCATGTAGGTCACGAGGTTGGACAGCTGGGTGCGCGCGTCGAGCAGCTTGCGCAAGGGCTCGACCTTGCGCGCGACCGCTGCCGGCGAGAAGTCGTCCATGCTCTCGAAGGTCAGGTCCACGCTCAAATCGCCTTCGTCATCGGTCAGGGTGTTCTTCACCCGGAACGCCGCCCGAGGCTTCATCGCCTTGATTCGGTCGTCGAAATTGTCCATGTCGAACTCGAGGAACTTGCGCTGTTCGATCGGCGGCAACGGATCCTCCTGGTTTCCGGCCAGGTCGGCCATGACGCCCATGACGAAGGGAATCTGCATCTTTTTCTCGGCACCGTACAGTTCCACGTCGTACTCGATGTGTACGCGTGGCGCACGATTCCTGGCAATGAATTTCTGTCGACTCTGTTTAGCCATTTTTCAATACTCCTACCGGTTCCAGTTGAGAGAGGTGTCAAGCGATGAGGTCAGTCATCATCCGTGTTGCTTCCAAGTAGTAGATCGGCCTGTTTTGCGCCGTCCGAAGCGATATCCTTCAGGATCGCCATGAAATCCGCCGACACCAGGCGCTTGGCACGCTGCAGCAGCAACGGCACCGGGCTGGACGGCTCGTTCTTGTTGTAGTACTCGGTGATCCGATCCAGCATTCGCACCACGTCTTCGCGGCTGGCAATCTCGCCCGCCGCCGGGGCGCGGACCGAGCCGGCCCCCGCTGCTGCAGGCTCTGCCGCCTGAGCGTCGTCCGCGCTGGTCTCCACGGCAATTCCGCGGCGGCCAAGCGCCTCCTCGATGGCTGGCCGGACTTCCTTGAACAACTTCGAGAACGGGTCCAGATCGATCAGGTAATTCGGGGAGAGCTTTTCGTTGAACAGGCTTTCGATTCGGCCGACGGTTTCAACCGACTGTTCGATGTTTTCGAGCATGGCCTGCAGTTGCGCGAGATCGCAGTCCATCAGCGCCTGGTTGATCGATGTCAGCGAGACGGCCTCCACGCCTTTCGGCGTGGTGAGCTTGTCGCTGGCGATCAGGTAGTCACGAATGGTGAACTTGCCGATGGCCGGGCTGCTCACCAGCACCGATTGCCGGATCAGGTGCAGCAGGCCCTCCTCGCTGGCAATTTCGCCCAGCGTGTGAAGGCGCTCGGTGGCGTCGCCGTCGTCGAGGACGGGCTCCACGTCATCCCAGAACTTTTCCATCAGGGCGTGGACCAGCTCCAGGCCCTCGCGCATCGCCGCGATACCCTCTCGAGCGCACAGCGCCTTGGTCAGGTAAACCGAGACACGCAGGCTGCGAACCTGGCCGGCCAGCTCTTGCGCCTTTTTGAGCACGGCGCGCCAGTCCGGCTCTTCGGCCGGGATGACTTCATTGCCCATGACCTGTTCGGGCTTGCCCTGGGCCATGCGTTCCAGTTCGGTATAGCCGGGATCAAAGACGAAATCCTCCAGGTCCGGGCCGCAGGGGTTTTCGTCATCGACAGGCTGGGTCAATGCTTCGAGGTCGATATGTGTTGTCATGCTCTGGTCTGGAGAAATCCTTGGTTCGGGTCAATCACTAATACGCATCCGGCGCTCGAAACGTGTCATCAGGGTCGATCGAGCAGGGCGGAGAGTCGTGTTTTCAGAATTCAAATCGTGCTCCGAAGTTGAAGGTATGGAGCTGGGTATCGCTTTCTCCAACCAGCAGCCCGTAGCTGAGAAACAGCTGATTTCCCGACAGGAAAACCCAGCTGGTTCCGACATCCAGGCGCCCGAAGCTGCGATCGGGATCGGATATTTCGACCAGCGGCGCCAGCGCACCGGTCTCGACCAGCGTCGGGCTGAGCACGAAGCCGTCGTTTCCGGCCTCGTAGGAGAACGAGGCGTCGACAAAGGGCACCAGAACCCCCCGATCCATGCTGATGGCTTTTGAGGCGCGCAACCCGCCGGTGAGTGTCCGGGTGATGAAATGCTGGTCGGGGAAATTGACGGCGAACGGGCTGCCTCGCTCGGCAAACGCATCGATATCGTTGACCGCATAGTAAAACTGTCCGTAGGCGGTGGCATTCCATGCTCGCTGCATCGGCAGCGCATAGTTCAAGGCCAGGCTGGTGGTGAACTGGGTCGCATCGGTCGATCCCCGTGCGATGCTGCGCCCGAAGCCACTCAGACCGGTCAGATCGACGACGCGCTGTTGGTCCACATCAGCCGTCGAATAGCCGACGGTTGCATCGAGATACAGATCGTCCGTGAAATCGTAGGTGCCGTAGCCCTGCAGAGAGAGGGTGTTGGAGTCGACCTCTCCGGTTCGCCGGTCCAGATCGGCGCTGTAGCTGGTGTAACCCAGGGCAACGCCGGCGATGATCCCGTTGACGAAACGGTAGTCAACCCCGGCGGTCAGGCCCCAGGAATCGAAATCGAAGCCCACCTCCTTGCCTCGCCGGTCGCGATCACCGATCGCGATGTCCCCGTTCAGGAAAACGCCCAGGCGCTCGTCGAGCAGGGTACTGTCGCCGCCGCCCGAACCCATCTCCGAGGCCAGACCCCGAATGTCTTCGGGCAGCCAGCCGGCATCGAAGGTGTTGCCGTTGTAAGCCAGCGCAATTCCGTCGAAGCTGATGCGGTCTTCGTCGCGGCGCAAGGCCGCCATTCTCGAAGCGATGTTGTAGGCCTGGATTCGGCCTCCTTCCGAGGACGCGGCGATCAGCGCGGCGATTTCATGCACGTCGAACGCTTCGGCGATTTGCCGGGCCAGTTCCTCGTCGTCGACATCCTGGGCCTGGCGGCAGATTTCAAGAAAGACGCTGCCTTCGGCAGAGGGATCCAGGCAGGCGTCGTTGAACGCATCCCGCGCCGCGGAGCCGCGACCGCCGTCGTTCTCATCACCCTGGTTGAGCTCGTCTTTCAGCGGCGGCGCCTCGGACACGGAGATCTCGGCGAGCACCTCGTTGCGGCTGGCCTGGCCGAAGACATCGCCGGCAAAAAACGACAGCTGCGCGGAGCGAAGCGCAAAGCGCTTGTCCTCGTCACCGGTATCCTCGGAGCGGGTTCCGACGCTGTAGCTGATCTGGGTATTGGCCGAAGCCGACGGCGCCAGGGCCACCGTCAGCACCGGGGCGACCGGGGCGATATTGATGTCGGTGCCGATTTCGCCAACGTCGGCCGAGTGCCGATACCGGAACGTGGCCTGACCGGAATCCGCACACACCTCGCGCACCGTGACCTGGATCGAAATCGAGCCGCTCCCGTCCGGTGTGCCGGCATCCAGGCGCCTGAACTGAATGCTTTCGGTAGAGACGTTTTCTGCGAAGGTGAAGAGCAGCTCCCCGTCTCCGCAGTTCATGGTCGTTGCCTGCAAGGAGGAACCACTGCCGGACATGATGACCTGCCCGTTCTTGAGCACCTGGCCGTAGCGGGTGGCCGCGTCCGCATTCGACGGTGCCGTGGAAACCAGCAGCGCGGCCGCCAGCGGAAGAGTGATTCTTGTCATGAATTCGATGGTTTTCATATCGGCGCCTAATTCCCAATCAGTTGCTCGGAAGACCGGGTCTCGGCGTTGGCGGCCGATATCCTTCCGACCGCGGTTGCCTGGCCGGCGCCCTGGTACTCGATCACCACGCCGGCGACCCCGCCACTCGGGAGTGCGGCAAGCCGGCAGATTCTTCCTTCCCCGACAACCTCGCAAGCCCATTCCGGAATCGTGCCGGCATCGCAGCGAACCTCGCTGCTCTCGCCTGGAGTCACGGTGCATTCGGC
>JAWLFD010000081.1:0-9583 GCA_041685745.1 Wenzhouxiangella sp. | reverse complement strand
GCTTCGCAGATGCGCCGACCATGCTCGGCACTCGCCAGTTCCGAGCGCGCGCCCATGCGCCCGTCGGGGTGCCGCCGCCGGAAATCGCGGGCGTCGCGAATCGGGCCGGCGGGCGGTTTTTCGGGTTGAAGCGCGACGTTGCGGGCCGCCTCGGCATAGGCCGACAACACCAGCGAGATCTCCGAGGGCGTGGCGTGGCTGCCCTCGTCGTCGCCGAACAGCTCTCGGGACAGGCGCATCACGCGCGGGCCCTGGAACCAGTTGTGCAGCTTGAGATCCAGGCCGCTATCGCGCCCGGCGAAGCTGGCCTGGGCCCAGAATTCGGAAAACGCGGCCTGGACCGTGGCGATGTTGCCGCCGTGGCCGTTGACAAAGAAGATCTGTTCGAAGCCGTGACCGGCCAGCGACTCGACCACGTCGACCACCACCCGGATCAGGGTCGATGGCCTGAAGCTGATCGAGCCGGGAAAGGCCAGGTGATGCTGGGCCATGCCGATGCTCAGGGTGGGCGCGATCAGCAACTCGCGCTGCTCGGCCATGCCGTCGGCAACGATTTCCGGGCACAGCGCATCGGTGCCGATCATGCCGGTCGGGCCGTGCTGTTCGGTCGAACCGATCGGCACGACGATGCAGCGGGCGCGTTGCAGGTAGGCCTCGATCTCGGGCCAGGTGGAAAGCTGTAGCTTCATGAGGGATGTCCTCTGATAAAGGATCAGGCGCAGTGCCAGGCCTCGATTTCCATCAGCAGGTTGCGCCGACAGATGTCGCCGTGGAACCCGGCCAGCGCCAGGCTGGGCCAGTGCTGGCGCAGGCGGTGGTAGACCGCCGGCCAGTCCGCCCGATCGCGCACGTAGACCCGGGCGGCGGCTTCTTCGCCGAAACGGGCCAGGCCGGGGCGGTCCAGATCGCTGGCCGCTTCGGCCAGCAGGGCAGCGAGATTGCTGACCGCCTCATCGGTCTGGGCCAGCACGTCACCCGGATGGGCCGTGGCATGGCCGACCACGCTGGCCGTTCCGGACACCAGCAAGGCGATCCGCCCGTCCGGCAGACCGACGGCGGTGGCGCGGGCAAATGCGGGGCTTCTGGGGCCGTAGAGCGTGGGATAGTCCCAGGAACTGACCTGGCGCGGATTTTCCACCGACTGGCCCGGCGAGCGGCTGGCGATGGCAAACAGCCGAAAATGATCATCGCGGCTGCCGATGGCGGTAGCGGCGCACATGCGCGCGTCTTCCAGGCCGGCCTCGGCCAGCGCCCGCCCCCGTCCGACGCAGAAACGCCGGTATCGTTCATTGTCGCCGTTGCCGCCGTTGATGTCGGGCAGATAGTTCCAGATGCGCAGCAGGTGGGGATAGCCCGCCGAGCGGACCGTGCCGATCAGTTCGCGGTAAAAGCGGGCCGTGGCCTCGGCCGGATCGCCTTCGTCCGGGGCGGTCAGCGCCACGGCCAGCATGTCGGCATTGCGCGACCAGTGCCATTGATCACCGTTGCCGAAGCGCACCGGCGAGCCTGCCAGCCACTGCTCGCAGCGCAGGTTGCCGCCCAGCCAGTCCAGGCCGATGTCGCTGGAGGGCCAGACCGGCCGACCCCCGCCGAAAACGAAATTGATCAGCGGTTGCTCGACGGCGCCGGACACCGTCAGCCGCAGGGCGTGCTGGCCATCTCGATCCGGCAGAAGCTGGGGCGCGTGAGACATTGCGACATTCTACCCCGCCGCCGGCAAAGCGACCGCAACCGGGCGCTGATCGTCGACTATGATGCACCTCATGGCTGCCCCTTCGGTCAAACCGGTACAGCGCCGCCTGGAGCACCTCGATGTCCTGCGCGGCTTCGCCCTGTTCGGCATCCTGCTGGTCAATTTCCAGTGGTTCACCCGGCCGCTTCAGGCCATCGTGCTCGGTGCCGACCCCGGCCTGGAGGGACTGGACCTGGCCGCGGACTGGCTGATTCGGGCACTGGCCGAGGGCAAGTTCTATCCGCTGTTTTCAATCCTGTTCGGGGCCGGTTTCGCGCTGATGGCCGAGCGCGCCGAAGCGCGGCGCGCACCCTTCTGGGGACTTTACCTGCGGCGGCTGCTGATCCTGCTGCTGTTCGGCGCGGCCCATCTGGTGCTGATCTGGGCCGGTGACATTCTCCTGGTCTATGCGCTGACCGGCTTTGTCATGGTGGCGCTGTTTCGCAACACGCCGGCCCGGCGGCTGTGGAAGTGGGCGCTGGCGTTCATTGCCCTGCCGCTGCTGCTGATGTGGCTGGCCGCCCTGTCGATCTGGGCGACCCAGGGCGACCCGGAGCTGCATGCATCCATCGTCGCCGACTTCGAGGCCGACGCCCGGAGCCTTGAGGAAAGCGTGGCCGAGGCGGCCGCCACGCACGCGGCCGGCAGCTGGACCGACAACGTCGCTCAGCGCCTGGAAGACGGCCGTTTCATGCTCGCCAACTTCGCCTTCTGGATTCCGCCGATCCTGGGATATTTCCTGCTCGGGCGCTGGCTGATCGCCACCCGGCGGCTGCTCGAGCCCGATCGACACCGGCTGTTTTTCAGACGCTGGCGCTCACGCGGCCTGCTGCTCGGCCTGCCGCTGGCCGTCGCCGGTGCCGTGACAATGCACGGTGCCAACGCCAGCATTCCCAGCCTGAATGTCGCAACAGGCCTGACCTTCACCACCCTCGGCGCGCTCCTGCTCGCCCTGGCCTACCTGTCGCTGGTGGTGCTGGGCAGCGAGCGCCTGCGTTTTCTCGCCCCGGCGGGGCAGATGGCGCTGACCAACTACCTGTGCCAGTCGCTGGTCTGGACCTGGATTCTTTACGGTCACGGCCTGGGCCTGTGGAACGAGATCCCGCGGGCCTGGCAGCCGCTGCTGGTGGTCGCGTTCTTTGCCGCCCAGGTCGCGCTCAGCCGCCTCTGGCTGAAGCGATTCCGGTTCGGGCCGGCCGAGTGGCTGTGGCGCAGCCTGACCTACGCGCAGCGCCAGCCGATGCGTGTCCGCGCCGACCCGGCGCCCGATTCATGAACCGGGCGGATCGTCGGGCGGCGGCTCGTCGCGCTCGCGGCGCTCACGCAGCGCCCGCAGCAGCAGGTCGCTGGTGCGCTCCTCGCCCGGCTCGTCCGTTTCCCGCTCTGCCTCCCGATCAGGCGTCGTTTCGGTTTCCGTTTCCTCGTCCGGCGCCAGACGATCGAACAAGCGGTCCTGCAGTTCGCGCTGCAGGGTGCCTTCAGCCATGGCGGCCAGGTCGACCCGCACCAGCGGCCGACTGATCGGCCCGGCGATGGTCAGCGGGATGACGCCATCGGTGGCCCTGGCCAGCGCGCGCGGCAGGCGCTCGATCAGCGCCTGGCCCAGTTCAAGGTCGAGCTGATAGGCGACCTCGCCGGCCGCCAGGTCCATTTCACCGTCGCCGGACAGGCCGAAACCGTTGGCCTGCAGACGCAGATCAGGTATCGCCACAACCCCCGAATCGGCCTGAATCCGGCCACTGAGCGAACGGAAGGGCGTCTCGCCGCCGAACGCCTGCCGAATGCTCGACAGGTTGCTCACCGCGATCTCCTCCTCGATCAGGCGCTGCAGGTCGACGCCCAGCAGGGCGCCTTCGTCGAGGCTGAAGCGGCCTTCGCCGTCCAGGCTGGCGACGATCTCGGCCGCGCTCAGACCGCTGAAGCGCAGGTCCACGTCCAGCTCACCCAGACCGCGCAGCGGCGCGGCCGGACTGAGCAGGCGGACCAGCTGTTGCACATCGACCCCGTCGAACCGGGGATTGGCCCGCACCTGCGGCGGCGCGGCGTTGAAATCGATCGTCACCACGCCGCTGAAGCGACCGCTCAGGCCCTGGGCCTGCATCGGATCCAGGGTCAGAACCCCCTCGACCAGGCTGGCCCGGGCCGCCACCTGATCGAGGACCAGGTCATCGGCAACGGCCAGCCGGTCGAGGTCCAGCTCCAGGCTCAGTCGGGGCCCGACCAGCGACGAGAAATCCACTTGTTCGGCCGATGGCGAGGCGTCAGGCTGCTCGCCTGGCCCGGCCGAGGAAAGCCAGGGACGCAGGTCCAGCTCCTCGCCGGCGATGGCCAGCTCACCGGTCAGGCGATCGGACAGCGCGAAGCTTCCGGAAATCGCCAGCGGCTGTCCGTTGACGGCCAGTTCCAGGCCGGCGACCTGCGCGGACACCGGATCGGCCAGTCGGACCACCAGCGTTTCCGATGCCTCCAGGGCCAATGCCTGGTCGTTCAGGTCCAGCGCACCGGCCAGGTCGCTCAACCGAACGATGGGAACGTCGCCGCCCAGGTCCAGCGACACGCCGGCGCCGACCTGGCCGGCGAGGCCGGAAGCAGGTGCCTCGAACTCGCCGCTGACCTCTTCCAGGTCGATTCGCTCCAGATTGGCCGCCACGCGCAGGTCACCCTGCAGGGACAGTCCTGCCTGCACCTGGCTTGCTTCATCGAGCAGGCTGGCGCGAACGCTCAGCGGCGCCAGTGCCCCGGCGCGAAAACCGTCCAGGGTGAGTTCGTCGATACGGGCGCGGACAACCTCGTCGCTGACGGGCCGGAAGATCTGGACGGCGACATTCTTGAGCTCAAGCCCGGCCAGCGACAGCCCGGACAGATCGGGCTCTGCCTCGGTCTGCGCCTCGGCCGATGGCTCGGCCAGCAGGCCGTCGAGGTTGCTGGCGCCGTCGGGCAGGGTGACCAGCGACACGGTCGCGTCGCGCAGGCGCACGGTGCCGATGTCAAGCTCGCCCCGGATCAGTGGCCCGATCGCCACCGTGACCGACGCGCTGCCCACCTCGGCCAGCGCCGGCGCGTCGCCGAATCCATCGGGATTGGCGACGGACAACGCGCGGATTTCCAGGGCAATGCGCGGAAACACGCGCAGGCTCAGAGGGCCTTCAAGCCGGACCTCGCGTCCCAGCGTATCGCTGGCCCGCTCGGCGATTTCAGCGCGATAGTCGTCGGCGTCGACGAGCACGATGACCAGCACCACCAGCAGCGCCACCAGCGCCAGCAGGCCGGCGAGAACGTATAGAGTCTTGCGCAGCATGTCGGGTCTCCCATTCGGCGTCTTGCGACCATTGGACACCCGACAAGGCCCAAGGTGCGGTTGAACTGGAATCGCGCCTACATGCCGAACCAGGCCAGGGCGTAGCCTTCCATCAATTCCTCGCGGTGCGGGCGGATCATTTCCACGACCGATTCGGGCACCTCGCGCAACCGCTGCGAAGCGCCCTGGTCACCCAAACTGGCCACGGCGACTTCCTGACCCAGCGCATGGAAGGTCTGGTTGCGGACGTAGAGATATTCCTGCAGGGAAAAGCCATGCCGGTTGAGCGCGTCGACCTGGTTGCGCTTGGCGTCGATGATCAATCCGCCGAGGTCGCGATAGGCGGTGACCAGCTCGACGATGTTGGCGTCGCGGCCCTCGCGATCGATATCGCGCTCCATCTGCTCCCATTTGTCCTGCAGTTCCGTCAGGCGGCCGGCCATGTTGTCGCGAATGTCGCGCTGGGCGGCGAGGAAGCGCTGAAACTGATCGGCCCCCACCATGCCGTCCGGCGGCGGCTGGTATGCGGGCTCGCGTTCGATCTGCTCATTGAGTTCGGCGAACTCGGTCGCGAAACCGCCGACGTCGGCGGCGAACTGGTAGGCGGGCTTGACCAGCATGAAATAACCGGCCGTGCCGCCGCCTATGACGACCAGCGCCAGCACGACCAGACAGCCCAGCAGGATCTTCGGCATGATTGTTGTTCTCCTGAAACAGTGGACGCGTATTCGGTGGTTTGCCACTGTATTAACGCAATCGGCGGCGTCGAAGTGCCAGGTCCGTTCGGGCACGACTATAATCGGCCGTCTGATTCCGCCCTGCCATCCCGACATGTACCGATTGCCGATCGTGTTTCTCCTCCTGCTGTCGTCGACCCTGCTGGGGCTCGGCGGCTGCCAGGGCACCCGCGAAGCGCCGCAAAGCGAGCGCCCGGCGCCCGTGTTGCTGATCTCGATCGACGGCTTTCGCCACGATTACTTCGACCTCGCCGATACCCCGGCGCTGGATCGGCTGGTCGACGGCGGTCTCAAGGCCGACAGCCTGCACCATGTCTTCCCGACCAAGACCTTCCCGACCCACTACAGCGTGGTGACCGGCTGCTACCCGGGCCGCCATGGCGTGGTCGCCAACAGCATGTGGGACCCGGAGCGCGACGCCCTGTTCTCGCTCGGCAATCGTGACGCGGTCAGCGACGGTTACTGGTACGACGGCTGCGAACCGATCTGGGTGACGACGGAAAACCAGGGTCTGACCGCGGCCACCTTCTTCTGGCCCGGCTCCGAGGCGCGCATCCAGGGGGTGCGGCCGACCCACTGGAAACCCTACGCCGGCGATACCCCGCACCGGGAACGGGTCGACACCCTGCTCGGCTGGCTGGATCTGCCGGCCGAAGAACGGCCCGACCTGCTGACCCTGTATTTCAGCGTGGTCGACTCGGCCGGCCATCGTCACGGTCCGCTGGCCGACCCGGTGCGCGATGCCCTCATCGACGTCGACCGCCACCTCGGCATCCTGTTCGACGGGCTCGAAGAGCGCGGTCTGTTCGACCGGATGCACATCATCCTGGTCTCCGACCACGGCATGAGCCGGGTCGACTTCGACCAGTACATCATGCTCGACGACTACCTGGATTTAAGCCGGGTCCGGGTCTCGGACTGGGGACCGGCCGCCCAGATCTGGGCGACCGACATGCCGGCCGAGGAGATCGTCTCGGCGCTAGACGGCGCCCATCCGCACCTGCGCGCCTGGGCGCGCGAGGACATTCCGCCGCGCTACCGTTTCGACGACCATCAGCGCGTCCCGGACGTGCTGGCCGAGGCCGACCTGGAATGGATGATTTCGAACCGACCGCACATGATGGGCCGGCGCCAGTTCTCGCTCTACGGCATGCACGGCTGGGACCCGGCGCTGTTGGAAATGCACGGCGCCTTCGTGGTTCGCGGGCCCGGGTTCGCCCCGGGCAGCCGCGCGCCGGCGGTGCGCTCGGTGGATGTCTACGACCTCATGGCGCAGCTGCTGAATCTGACCCCGGCCGACAACGACGGCTCGGTCGCGGCCTTTTTGCCCTACCTCGACAGCCGCACCGCGCTGACGGTCGAAGAGCAGCTCTATGACTGCCAGGCAGAGACGCTGCGGGTGCGGATGGGGCCGGCCCACATGGCGCTGCATTACGACAACGCCGTCCACGTTCTCGATCTGGTCTCCGACAACGACGAGCGCCGCTTCGCTGAAGTCGACCTGGGCTTTGTCACCGACGGTCGGCGCGCCAGCGCCGAGATCGACGGCCGCCGCTTCCGCAACTGCCGGCTGTTGATGGCCAACCGCTGAAAGCGGGGCTCAGAGCCGCCGGCGCAGGCCCAGGGTGATGAAGTTGGAGCCGCCGCGCTGGTCGTGGAACAGGCCGAAGGCGTCGGAGCGGTGGTGCAGGCGCACGAAGCCCGACCAGTCACTGCCCCCGGGCGGCGCCAGCTCGATTTCAACGGCCACGTAGCCGAGAAATTTCCGACTCTCGCCCTCTTCGAGCTTGGCCCGCGGCTCGACCACCGGAATCTCGGTTGCGTAGGAAACGCCCAGCCCCAGCGCGGCCCGGGTATCGACATGCGCATCCCACGGAAAGCGCATCCAGCGGGCCAGCCAGGCGGCGTTGAACTCCCAGTGATCCTGGTCGCCGAAGTGCTTGACCACCTGGCCTTCGAACTCGAAGCGCCAGCGTTCGGTCCGGCGATAGACGTAACCCGGCGCCACGGCTACCAGCCAGGCATCCCGAAAGCCGGTGTCGAAGCGGGTCAGGATGTCGAGCAGCCGCTCTTCGCCGGCCTTGCCGCCGTAGACGCCGAGGTGCCAGTAGCCCTCCTCGGCTGAATCAGCCACAGCGCTGGACGGGGACATCAGACTCAGCCCGGCCAGGACGAAAGCGATACGCCAGGCTGGCGGGAACGGGAAATTCATCGGTGATTGCGTCGCCTGAAGTGGAATCAGTGGCGACGCAGGTGAGCCACCTCGCTTTCGCCGATAAACGAATAGTACAACAGCGGAATGACCAGCACGGTCAGCAGGGTCGAGACCGCCAGGCCGAAGATCAGCGAAATCGCCAGGCCGTTGAAGATCGGATCGGTCAGGATGAACGCCGCTCCCACCATGGCCGAGATCGCGGTCAGCGCAATCGGCTTGATGCGCACCGCGCCGGCCAGAATCACGGACTCTTCCAGGGATTTGCCTTCCTCGAGCAGCTGACGGATGAAGACCACCAGCAAAATGGAGTTGCGCACGATGATCCCGGCCAGGGCGATCATGCCGATCATGCTGGTGGCGGTGAATTCCTTGCCCAGGATCGCGTGGCCGGGCATGATGCCGATCAGCGTCAGGGCGATCGGCGCCATCACGACCAGCGGCATGACGTAGGCGCGGAACTGAGCGACCAGCAGGAAGAAGATCGCGAACACGCCGACCGCGTAGGCGATCCCCATGTCGCGGAAGGTCTCGTAGGTGATCTGCCATTCACCGTCCCACTTCAGCGCCGCCCGGTCGGGCCAGTCCGGCTGGCGAATGTAGTACTGATCGGGGCCGTCAGGGTCGGCCCGCAGGTCCGCGGCCAGGCTGAACATGCCGTACAGCGGCGAATCGACCTCGCCGGCCATGTCGGCGGTCACGTAGGTCACCGGCAGCAGGTTCTTGTGATGGATCACGCCGGGCCATTCGCTGGACTCGAAGCGGGCGATGTCGGCCAGGAGCACGAGCTCGCCCGCTTCGCTGCGCACGGCCAGCGACTGCAGCGCCGGCATCTGGGCCTTCTGGCCTTCGTCGAGCATCACCCGGATCGGCACGGCGTGCTTGGCATAGGGGTCGTGCAGATAGCTCACGCTGCGGCGGCCCAGCGCGGTTTCCAGCACCTCGACCACCTGGGCCTGGTGGACGCCGAGACGGGCCGCCCGATCGCGATCGACAATCACCTGCCAACGCTCGCTGGACGCGGCCACGGTGGTATCGATATCGACCAGACCGTCGATGCCGTGCATGCGCTCGGCCAGCGCCAGCGCCAGCTCGGTGCGGGCCTGGTGATCGGGCCCGTAGACCTCGGCCACGACCGGCGAGAGCACCGGCGGGCCGGGCGGGACCTCGACGATCTTGACCGCCGCGCCGTAGGCCTGGCCGATCTCGGTCAGCGGGGCGCGCAGGTCCAGCGCGATCTCGTGCGACTGGCGATCGCGGTCGTCGATCAGGTTGACCTGCAGGTCCCCCTGCCACGGTTCCGAGCGCAGGTAGTACTGGCGCACCAGGCCGTTGAAGTTGATCGGGGCGGCAGTGCCGGCGTAGGCCTGCCAGTCCGACACCTCGTCCACGCCTTCGAGAAAGTTGCCCATTTCGGTCAGCACCCGCAGGGTCTGCTCGACCGGGGTGTGCTCGGGCATGTCGATGACCACCTGCAGCTCGGACTTGTCGTCGAACGGCAGCATCTTCAGCACCACCAACATGAACACCGGCAGCGAGGCAGCCGCCAGGGTGAGGAAAATAATCCCGGCCGCCAGGCCGCGCCGGCGCCAGGCGTGGTCGCC
>JAWLFD010000080.1:0-9629 GCA_041685745.1 Wenzhouxiangella sp. | reverse complement strand
CGAGGGAATGGAAGTCCTCGACAGCGTCTGAACATTTTGCAAGTTGCGGGCCGCCGCCTCGAGTTTCGGGGTGGCGGTTTTTTTGATCACCTACAACATTTCTGATTACTCACAACAAGGAATACCGCTCAACCATGAACTGGCGAAAAATCTTCAAGCCCAGCGCCAAGCTGTCCATTTTTACGCTCGTTATCGGCGGAGCGGTGTTCGGCGCAATCGCGTTTTATGCCGGCCAGACCACCCTGCACGCCACCAGCACGGACGACTTCTGCATGACCTGTCACAGCAATCACTCGCTGCGCGACGAGGTGCTGGCCTCCACTCACGGCGACAATGAATCCGGAATCGTGGTGAACTGCCGCGACTGCCACCTGCCGCGCGAACCCTTCGCCTACCTGCAAAAAAAGATCGCGGTGTCACCTGATCTGTGGCGGTTCTTTACCACCGAGGGATTCAACACCCAGGAACACCTCGAAGAGCACCGGCTGGAATGGGCGGAACTGACCCACGACTACCTGCGCTCGATCGATTCCTCGACCTGCCAGGCCTGCCACGCGCGCGTCTATGACGATCCACCGCCGGAAAACATGAGCCGCATGGCGGTTGGCATGCACACCATGAACAAAAACCGCGACGAAGCCGAACGCGAAACCTGCATCGACTGCCACAAGGGCGTGGCCCATCCGTATCCGGAAGCCTGAGGCACCGGGCCTGGCCGGCGTGCCGGTCAGGCCTCTTCACTAAGGCTTGATCGCGCTTCGGCGACCTTGTGGGGCTGTGCATCCTGAGGAATCACTACAAATGAATCTGCGACTGCAACTGGCTGTGGCCGGGCTGCTGCTGGTGATCGCGGCCGATGCGGCGGCTGCCGCTTGCGACAATCTGCTCGATTTCTCGCATCGCCGACTCGCCTCCAGCCAGGAGGAGAACCTGTGTGAGGCCTACGCCGGCAAGGTGCTGCTGGTCGTCAATACCGCCAGTCGCTGCGGTTTTACCGGCCAGTTCAGCGACCTGGAGGGTCTGTATCAGAAATATCGCGACGACGGGCTGGTCGTGCTGGGCTTTCCCAGCGACGACTTCAACCAGGAACTGGCCGAGGAGGAAGACACCGCCGATGTCTGCTACGTCAACTATGGCGTGACCTTTCCGATGTTCGCCACGACCGGCGTGCGCGGTGAAGGCGCAAACGCCCTGTTTGCCGCCCTGGCCGAAGCCGAGGAGGCCCCGCGCTGGAACTTCACCAAGTATCTGATCGGAAGAGACGGGGCGGTTCTAGAAAGCTTTGGCTCCAGGGTCGAGCCGCTCGACAGTGAGCTGGAACAGGCCGTGGCCTTGGCTCTGGCCGGGCCGTCAAGCTGACGCTCCTGAGGCTGGCCGCCGGAGGTCTGTGGCAAAATTCACCAGACGAAAGAATCCGGCAAGGGGAGTACTGAAAGGTGACAGAGCAAGGCTATGAGTCGGCCCGGATCGGCGTCGTGTCGATCAGCGACCGGGCGTCCAGCGGGGTCTACGAGGATGCGGGCATCCCGGCGCTGCAGGACTGGCTGGGGCGCGCGCTCAAAAACCCCCTGGAGTGGGAGACGCGCCTGATTCCGGACGTTCAGGCCACCATCAGCGAGACCCTGATCGAACTGGTCGACCAGGCCCGTTGCGATCTGGTGTTGACGACCGGCGGGACCGGTCCGGCCCCGCGCGACGTGACCCCCGAAGCGACCCTGGCCGTGGCCGACCGGGTGATGCCGGGTTTTGGCGAGCAGATGCGCCAGATCAGCCTGACTTTCGTGCCGACCGCGATCCTGTCGCGCCAGGTCGCCGTGGTCCGCGGCCGGGCGCTGCTGATCAACCTGCCGGGCCAGCCCAAGGCCATTGCCGAAACCCTGGCCGGCCTGCCCGACGCGGCGCCGCCGGTGCACGGAATTTTTGCTGCCGTGCCTTACTGTATCGACCTGATTGGGGGGCCCTATCTGGAGACCGACGACCAGATCTGCAAGGCGTTCCGGCCCAAGTCGGCGCGGCGCCGGTAAGGGCTGGAGAATGTCTCAGGACTGGCGGTGGACCAGGCGGTCGGCGAGCCAGTTCAGGGCCTCGGTATTACCCTGAAACTGGTGCAACGCGTCGCGTGCCCGGTCATCGAGCTCAGCGATGCGGCGGTAGGCCGCCTCGACCCCGAACAAGCCAGGCCAGGTGGCCTTGCCGTGGGCCTCATCGGCGCCGGCGGTCTTGCCGATCACTTCGGTCTGGCCTTCCACGTCGAGCAAATCATCGCGAATCTGGAACGCCAGCCCGATCAGTTCCGCGAATTCGCGCAGGTTCCTGACCTGGGCCTCCGGCAGGCTCGGAACGAGGGCGGCAGGCATCATGACCGCGGCCCGAATCAGAGCGCCGGTCTTCAGGCGAAACATGGTTTCCAGGGTTTCTTGATCGGGCCTCTGCCGCTCCATGGCCATGTCTTGCGCCTGTCCGCCCGCCATCCCGGCGGCACCGCAGGCTGCGGCCAGCTCGGCAATCATGGCGGCTGCGGCCGGCAGTGGCTGGTTCAGGCCGGGTTCTGAAGCCAGGGCTTCGAAGGCCAGGGCCTGCAGCGCGTCGCCGGCCAGAATGGCGGTGGCCTCGTCGAACGCCAGGTGAGTGGTGGGTTGGCCGCGGCGCAGGTCGTCATCGTCCATGGCCGGCAGGTCGTCGTGGATCAGCGAGTAGCAGTGGATCAGTTCCACCGCACAGGCCGCGGCATCCAGGCGACTGGGCTCCAGTCCGAGCGCTTCGGCGCTCGCGTAGACCAGCTGTGGCCGCAGCCTTTTGCCGCCGTTGAGCAATGCGTAGCGCATGGCCCGGCACAAATTCGAGTCGGGATCACCTCCCTGGCGGCTGCGATGATCCAGTTCCTCCTCGAGGCGCCTGACATGCGCCTCGAAACGCTCCTGGCAGGCTGCTGCTGAATCTAGTCGAACGGCCACAGGCGCTCGAGAAAGCTCTCGCGTTCGGTCTCGTCGAGCAGGTCGGCGTAGTTGTATTCGAGAACCTGGCGAGTGTCGGCGGCCAGTTCTTCGAGTTCCAGACGCTCGAACGAACGCTCCATCAATTCCAGCGCATCAATGTTGGCCGGCGCACCGGGATAGTGTTCGATGGTGTAGCGTGCCCGGTTGAGCGCGGCCACGTAAGCGCGGCGGCGAAAATAGTATTCACCGACCTCGATTTCGTAATCGGCCATGATGTTGCGCAGGAACACCATGCGCTGACGGGCATCGGCCACGTAGCGACTTTGCGGGTAGCGCTGGATCAGCTCGCGAAAGTCGGAAAACGAGTTGCGGGCACTTTGCTGGTCGCGATCGACCACCTGGTCCGGAAACAATCGCCGCAGGAACCCCATCGCTTCTTCGTAGTGCACCAGGCCCTTCAGGTACCAGGCATAGTCGACGTTCGGATGCGTGGGGTAGGTGCGAATGAAACGGTCGAGCGTGGTCAGCGCCCGTTCGGGCTGGCCGGCGCGATGCATGGCATAGGCCATGTCGAGCTGCGACTGCTCGGCATGGCGGCCGAATGGAAAGCGGATGGTGAGCTGGCGGTAGAGCTCGATGGCGTTGCTGTAGTTGCGCGCGTTGAGGGCTCGCTGTGCTTCGGCGTAGAGTTCTTCGGCGCCGGTGTCGTCGTCGCGGGTTTCACGATTGCAGCCTGTGGCCAGGGTGAGGACCAGCAGGGCAAGCACGACGAGCGGCCAGTGGAGGCGACGGGAAAGGTTGAGAGTCTGCATAATTGGGCGAAATGATAAGGGCTTGGGACCGACATGACCAGACATGATCGCAGATTACAGGGTAAATCGCCGTTAATCGGCGCGCGCGGCGCCGACTCGCTGGACCGGTGATGGACGAGCGCGTGGTGCATGGTCTGACCGTGGAAGCCGACCAGGCCGGTCAGCGTCTGGACCAGCTGCTGGCCGGCGCCTGGCCGGATTTCTCGCGCACCCGCCTGGCAGCCTGGATCCGCGCCGGCGAAATCCGCTTGAACGGGCAACGGGTCAAGCCTCGCCAGGCGGTCGCGGCGGGCGACCGGATCGTGCTCGATGCCGAGCTCACGCCACGGGCCGACAGTCCGGCTCCCGAGGCGATGGGACTGAGTATCCTGTTTGAAGACGACGCGCTGATGATCGTCGACAAGCCGCCCGGTCTGGTGGTCCATCCCGGCTCCGGCAACCCGGACGGCACCCTGGTCAACGCCCTGCTGCATCACGACCCGGACCTGGCGATACTGCCGCGGGCGGGCCTGGTGCATCGCCTGGACAAGGACACCAGCGGCTGCCTGGTGATCGCGCGCACGCCGCGCGCGCATCGCTACCTGGTTGCGGCCATGAAGGAACGTGCCATTCATCGGCGCTACCTGGCGCTGGTATGGGGCGAACCGATCGCCGGTGGGCGGGTCGACGAACCAATCGGTCGGCATCCGGTGGATCGACGCCGCCAGGTGGTTCGCGCCGACGGCCGCGCGGCGGTCACGCATTACCGCATCGGCCGACGACTGGCGGGGAGCACGCTGCTCGAGGTCCGTCTTGAAACCGGGCGCACCCACCAGATCCGGGTGCACATGGCCCATATTCGCCATCCCATCGTCGGCGATCCGGTCTATGGGCGCAGCGGCGCGCCGGCCGGGCTGACTCGCCTGCAGCGCGAAGCCTGGCAGGGCCTCGGTCGCCAGGCGCTGCACGCGATTCGGCTCGAACTGACGCACCCGGACAGTGGAGAGACGGTTACCGCGACCGCTCCTGTCCCGGCCGACCTGGCCGGTTTGATCGAAGCACTGGAGCCGGGCCATGCAGCCAGTCCGGCCTGACTGGTCACTGGGCGGTATTCGCGCCTTCAGCACGACCCGCACCGGCGGCGTCAGCACCGGTGCCTGGGCCAGCCTGAACCTGGGCGGCAATTGCGGCGACGATCCGGCGGCGGTCGCCGAAAACCGCGACCGGCTCCGGCAAAAGCTGCCCGGTCCGCCGCGGTGGCTCAAGCAGGTTCACGGCAGGCGCGTGATCAACCTGAAGGACTGGCATCCCGACATCGAGGCCGATGGCGCCTGGACCGAGCGCCCGGGCGAGGTGCTGGCCATCCAGACCGCCGACTGTCTGCCGCTGTTGGTCGTCGATGCCGAGAGCGGTGTGATTGCGGCGGCCCATGCCGGCTGGCGCGGATTGGCAGCCGATATTCCGGGCGCTCTCGTGCAAGCCTTGCCGATCAGGCCCGGTCGACTGGTTGCATGGATCGGGCCGGGCATCAGCGCCCCGTTCTATACCGTTGGCGAATCGGTGCGCTCGGCATTCCAGGCCCTGGAGCTGGATCTTTCGAGCAGTTTTTTCGCTGACGCGCAAGGAGCATTGCAATGCGACCTCAAAGACATCGCCCGCCAGCTGCTCATTCGTTCGGGCGTGGGGACGGTGCTCGCCAGCGGTCTGTGCACGGCGGCTGATCCCAGGCGTTTTTTCTCGTACCGACGCGACGGCCAGTGCGGCCGCATGGCCACTGTCCTCTGGAGGGAATGAATCATGGAAGCGATTGCCAGTCTTGCGTTCAACGTGGTGCTGATCATGGTGGTCCTGTTCGTGTTCCTGATCGGGCTGCTCGCGGCGAGCGTCACCGTGCTGTACCTGATCGATCGCAGTCAGACCACGCATGCCATACGCAGGAATTATCCGGTCATCGGGCGGTTCCGGTATTTGTTCGAGCACCTCGGGGAGTTTTTCCGCCAGTACTTCTACTCTCAGGACCGCGAGGAACTGCCGTTCAACCGGGCCCAGCGGGCGTGGGTCTATCGCGCGGCCAAGAACCTCGACAACACCGCCGCCTTCGGTTCGACCCGGGACCTGCGCCCGGAGGGTACGGTCGTTTTCCTCAATCATCCGTTTCCGACGCTGCAGGAAGATTCTGAAGCCCGCGCACCGCTGGTGTTCGGACCCGGCGCGCGCCAGCCCTACCAAACCGATCACTTTTTCCATATCTCGGGCATGAGCTACGGCGCCCTGTCTCTGCCGGCCATTCGGGCCCTGTCGATGGGTGCTGCCCGCGCCGGCATCTGGCTCAATACCGGTGAAGGCGGCCTGGCCCCGGCCCACCTCGAAGGTGGTTGCGACCTGGTGTTTCAGATCGGGACGGCCAAGTTCGGGGTGCGCGACGCCGACGGGCGGCTCAGCGATGAAAAGCTGGCCGAGATCGCCGCTCTGGAGCAGGTGCGCATGTTCGAGCTCAAGCTGTCCCAGGGGGCCAAGCCGGGCAAGGGCGGGATATTGCCCGGCGGCAAGGTGACGCCGGAAATCGCCCGCATTCGCAGCATTCCCGTTGGTCTGGACGCGATCAGCCCGAACCGTCATCCCGAGATCCGGTCGGTCGACGAACTGCTCGACATGATCGGACGCATCCGCGAAGTCAGCGGCAAGCCCTGCGGGTTCAAAATGGCGGTTGGGCCGAGCGAATTCCTGGACGATCTTTGCCAGGCCATTCATCGCCGCGGCGTCGCTTCGGCGCCGGACTTCATCACGGTTGATTCCGGCGACGGCGGCACCGGCGCCGCGCCCATGGCTTTGATGGATGATGTCGGCCTGCCGCTGTCGGAGGCCCTGCCGATTGCCGTCGACAAGCTGTCCGAGTACGGCCTGCGCGATCGGATTCGGGTCATTGCCTCGGGCAAGCGAGTCAATCCGATCGACGTGGCCTGGGCGTTCTGCATGGGGGCCGATATCGTGCTGTCCGGGCGCGGGTTCATGTTCGCGCTCGGCTGCATTCAGGCGCTGCAGTGCAATCGCAATACCTGCCCGACCGGCGTGACCACGCACAATCCGCGCCTGCAGCGCGGCCTGGTGCCCGAGGACAAGGCCGAGCGGGTGGCCTGGTTTGCCCGCAACATGGAAAAGGAGCTCTACACGATCGCCCATGCCTGCGGCGTGTCCAGGCCGCGCCGACTGCAGCGCGAGCACGCCCGGGTCATGACCGGCCTGGGCAGGTCGATGTTGATGAGCGAGTTGTGGCCGCCGGTCGAAACCCTTGCCGAGTTCTCCGGAAAGTCCGTTCGATCGGAGCCGGCCGGCGCCTGAGCTCTTCGGCCCGACTCCCGCCGGAATGGGCCACGATCCGGTCGACCGGCATTTCGACGGTAGGGTGCGGCGGGCTTTTCGGTTAGAATGTGATCCCGGTCCTCATCTGTGCAGGAATCTCCGGGCATGACCTCTCTGATCTTCGTTACCGGTGGCGTTGTCTCGTCGCTCGGCAAGGGTATCGCGGCCGCCTCACTGGGCTCGATCCTCGAAGCGCGCGGCCTGCGCGTGACCCTGCTCAAGCTCGATCCCTACATCAACGTCGATCCGGGCACGATGAGTCCGTTCCAGCACGGCGAGGTCTTCGTCACCGAGGACGGCGCCGAGACCGACCTGGACCTGGGCCACTACGAGCGCTTCGTGCGCACCCGCATGACCCAGCGCAACAATTTCACCACCGGGCGAATCTACGCCAACGTCATCGCCAAGGAGCGTCGCGGCGACTACCTGGGTTCGACCGTGCAGGTCATCCCGCACATCACCGACGAGATCAAGGACTCGGTCAACCAGGCGGTCGAGGGCTACGATGTGGCGCTGGTCGAGATCGGCGGGACGGTCGGCGATATCGAGTCGCTGCCGTTCCTGGAAGCCATCCGCCAGCTCGGCTCGGAATACGGTCGCCAGGCGATGTTCATTCATCTGACCCTGGTGCCTTACCTGAAGGCGGCCAACGAGATCAAGACCAAGCCGACCCAGCACTCGGTCAAGGAACTGCGTTCGATCGGCATCCAGCCCGACGTGCTTTTGTGTCGCTGCGAGCGCATGATCTCCGACGACGAGCGCAAGAAGATCGCGCTGTTTACCAACGTCCCGGCCGAGGCGGTGATCTCGGCGGTCGACGTCGACAACATCTACAAGATCCCGCTGTTCTATCACCGCCAGGGGCTGGATCGCATTGTGCTCGACCGGCTCGGGATCAAGGCTTCGCCGCCGGACCTGTCGGACTGGGAAGACGTGGTCGAGCGCCGCGCCAGGCCCGAGCACGAGGTCACCATCGCCATGGTCGGCAAGTACGTCGAACACGCCGACGCCTACAAGTCGCTCAATGAGGCACTGCTGGCCGGCGGGCTGGCCGACCGGGTGACGGTGCGGATCAAGCCGGTCGAGTCGGAAGAAATCGAGGCCAGCGGCGTGGGCATGCTGGCCGACGTCGACGCCGTGCTGGTGCCCGGCGGCTTCGGCGAGCGCGGGTTCGAGGGCAAGATCGCCGCCATCCGCCACGCCCGCGAAAACGGCATCCCTTACCTGGGTATCTGCCTGGGCCTGCAGACGGCCGTTGTCGAGTTCGCCCGCAACGTCTGCGGTCTGGGCCAGGCCAATTCCACCGAGATCAAGCTTGACACGCCCGACCCGGTGATCGGCCTGATCACCGAGTGGATGGACGAGAAGGGTCAGCGCGAGCTGCGCGACGAGCAGTCCGATCTCGGCGGCACCATGCGCCTGGGAGCCCAGCGCTGCTGCCTGGTCAGCGATACCCTGGCGCGCAAGCTCTACGGCAAGGACGAAGTATTGGAGCGTCATCGCCACCGCTACGAGTTCAACAACCGCTACCGCGACATCCTGACCGAGCACGGCATGAAGCTTTCCGGCTTTTCGGTCGACGGCACCCTGGTCGAAATGGTTGAGCTGCCCGACCATCCATGGTTTCTGGGCTGCCAGTTCCATCCGGAATTCACATCAACGCCGCGCGAGGGGCATCCCCTGTTTACCGGCTTCATTCGCGCCGCCCTGGCCCGGCGCCAGGCTCACCAGGAGCGCTCGTCGTGAAACTGGGTGATTTCGAGGTCGGTCTGGATCGGCCGCTGTTCCTGATCGCAGGCCCCGACACGCTGGAATCCGAGCAGCTGTGCCTGGACGTGGCCGGGCACCTGCGCGAGCTGACCACCGAGCTCGGCATCCCCTACATTTTCAAGGGCTCGTTCGACAAGGCCAACCGCACCTCGGTCAAAAGCTATCGCGGACCGGGTCTGGAGGGCGGTCTGAAGATTCTTCAGGCCGTGCAGGACCAGCTCGGTGTGCCGGTGCTTACCGACGTCCACGAAGACACCCCCATCGACGAGGTCGCGGCAGTCGTCGATGTGCTCCAGACCCCGGCCTTTCTGTGCCGCCAGACCAATTTCATCCAGAACGTCGCCCGTGCCGGCAAGCCGGTCAACATCAAGAAGGGCCAGTTCCTCTCGCCGTGGGAAATGACCCGCGTGATCGAAAAGGCGGCGGCCACCGGCAACGAGCAGCTGATGGTGTGCGAGCGCGGCTACATGTTCGGCTACAACAACCTGGTCACCGACATGCGCGGTCTGGCGATCATGCGCGAGACCGGCTGCCCGGTGGTCTTCGACGCCTCCCACTCGGTCCAGATGCCGGGCGGGCAGGGCGAGTCTTCGGGCGGGGCGCGCGAGTTCATCCCGGTTCTGGCCCGCGCCGCCGTGGCGGTCGGCATCGCCGGGGTGTTCTGCGAGACCCATCCGGACCCCGATCGCGCGCTGTGCGACGGACCCAACTCCATGCGCCTGGCCGATATGCGCGCCATGCTGGAGACGCTGGTTGCTCTCGATCGGGTGGT
>JAWLFD010000001.1:0-37615 GCA_041685745.1 Wenzhouxiangella sp. | reverse complement strand
GCGCATGGCCGAGGATCGGGTGGTGTTTCCGGTCGGTCATACGGCCCGTCCGCGCCGGGTCGAAGCGCCGGCGGTGCCGGCCTGGGAGCGCTGGAACGACTACGGCATCGGCGCCCTGCGCAAGCCCCAGAATCGCCAGTTGCGCCAGGCCGAAGAGATTTTTGCCCGGGTCGAGGCGCTCGGCGTCGCCGACGGCGCGCTGAACCTGGCCCGCGTCTACCTGGCCGAAGGCCGCCTGGCCGAAGCCGCCGCCGCGCTGGAGCGCGCGGCCGGCCACGAGCAGCCGTCGCCGCCCTGGTCGCTGGCCTGGTTCAGCGGTCAGCTGCTGTTCCAGGAAGGCCGCTACGAGGGCGCGATCCGGGCCTACCAGGCGCTGGCCAACACGGCCTTTCCCGAGGCCCGGCGGCGCGGTTTCGAGTTTGCGCGTGACTATCGGCTGCTCAACCAGCTGGGGCTGGCCTGGTTCGAGTCGGCCGGTGATGATGTCCAGGCCCTGGCCGAAGCGCGGCGCTGGTTCCAAGCCGCGCTGCTCCAGGATCCCGAAAACGCCACCGCCCACTACAACCTGGCCCAGCTGTATCGCCGGCTGGGCGAGGAGGCAAATGCTGTCCGCCATGCGGCCCTGCACGAGCGCTATCGCGTCGACGACAACGCGCGCGATCGGGCCGTGGCCGCGGCGCGGCGCGCCCACCCGGCCGCCGATCATGCCGCCGACCCGGTCGTGATCTACGATCTGCAGCGACCCGGCAGCCTGGACTATGTCGCCTCGCGCCCGTATCGGGCCGCCGACCACGAGTTGGTCAGCCGATGACGAAAGCCTCGCTTACCGGCGCCGATCGCATCACCCGCGCTTTCAGGCGCTCGCTGTGGGTGCTGGCCGGGCTTGCCGTGCTCGTGACCGGGGCGCTGCTGGTCCGGCATCTTTTGCAGCCGGCCCCACCGCCGCCGATCGAGCAGGCGCAGGTGGATCTTGCCAGCCTGATGGCGCGGCCCGAAGTCCCCGAGCCACCGCGCGGGCAGTTTGTCGACATCACCGAGGCGGCGGGTATCGATTTCGTGCACGCCAACGGTGCCTTCGGCGAGCGCCTTTTGCCGGAGACCATGGGCGGTGGCGTGGCGTTTTTGGACTACAACCAGGACGGCCACCAGGATCTTCTGTTCGTCGACTCCGGCGCCTGGCCCTTCGGTCCGGAGGCCGAGCCCGCGTCGCCCACTCTGCGCCTTTACGCCAATGACGGTCAGGGCCGCTTTCGGGAGGTCACCGAAGCCGCCGGCCTGGCCGGGCATTCCTTCTACGGGATGGGCCTGGCGGTGGCCGACGTCACCGGCAACGGCTACCCGGACCTGTTCGTCACCGCGGTCGGTCCGAACCGGTTTTTCGTCAACCGCGGCGGGCGTTTCGAAGAGGCCACCGAGCGCGCGGGCCTGGCCGGCGAGGCCGACCGCTGGAGCACCAGCGCGGCGTTTTTCGACGCCGATGGCGACGGCGACCTGGATCTGTTCGTCGCCAACTACGTCGAGTGGTCGCGCGAGATCGACATCGAGGTGGACTATCGCCTGACCGGCATCGGCCGGGCCTACGGGCCGCCGACCAATTTCCAGGGGGTCCAGTCCTACCTGTACTTCAACAACGGCGACGCCAGCTTCCGCGACGTCAGCGCCGAGGCCGGGATTCACGTCGATCACCCCGCCACCGGCGAACCCGAAGGCAAGGCGCTGGCGGTTGTTCCGGTCGATCTGAACGACGATGGCCGGCTGGACCTGGTGGTGGCCAACGACACGGTGCGCAATTTTGCCTTCGTCAACCAGGGCGAGGGTCTGTTCGTCGAGCAGGCCAGCGAGCTCGGCCTGGGCTTCGATCGCAACGGTCTGGCCACCGGCGCGATGGGTATCGACGCGGTCCGGTTCGACAGCGACGGCAATCTGGCCATTGCCATCGGCAATTTCGCCAACGAGATGAGTTCGTTCTACGTCGGCCAGGCCGGGCTGGGCGGGTTTGCCGATCAGTCCATCGGCGCCGGTATCGGTGCCGCCACCCGACTGGCGCTGACTTTCGGCGTGTTCTTCTTCGACTACGATCTCGACGGCCGGCTCGATTACCTGCAGGCCAACGGCCACGTCGAAAACGACATCAACCGGGTCCAGTCCAGCCAGCGGTACCGACAGTCGGGCCAGCTGTTCTGGAACTGCGGTGCCGTCTGTCCGCGGACCCTGCAGCCGCTGGATCGTGACCGAATCGGCGACCTTGCCCGACCGATGGTCGGGCGCGGTGCGGCCTACGCCGACATTAACGGCAACGGCCGACTGGACGTGATCGTGACCCAGATCGCAGGCCCGCCGCTGCTGTTGCGCAACGACACCCGTGCCGGGCATCACTGGCTGCGCGTGCGTCTGGAAGGGCAACCGCCGAATACCGATGCCATCGGTGCCCGGATTCGCCTGGAGGCCGACGACCTGGTCCAGACACGCAGGGTCATGCCCGGTCGCAGCTATCTTTCGCAGGTGGAGCTGCCGGTGACGTTCGGCCTGGGCACGCGCGATCGCGCGGACCGTCTGGTCGTGACCTGGCCGGACGGAGCAGAGCAGGTGATCGACGACCCGGCGGTCGATCGACTGCACGTGATCGCTCGTGAGCCGTGAGCGAGGCATGATCAAATTGCATCGACGCCGGGCCAGTGGCATCATGGCCGGTCGCCTGCCCCTGATGCAGGTCAGTCCTCCGACGAAGCAGTCTCCAGCATGAAAACCTGTTCCGGCATGGAAGAAACCCTCAAGTCCCTCTCGCGCTTGTGTCTCCGGTGGCTAGCCCTTGGCGCGCTGGTGGGTGCGGCTGCATCGGCGGCCGGAGCCGACAGCGACTGGTTCATCGATGTCACCGCCGAGGCCGGCATCGACTTTCGCTACGACAACGGCATGAGCGGCCAGTACTATTTTCCCGAGATCATGGGCGGCGGCGCGGCCCTGCTTGACTACAACGGTGACGGACTGCTCGACCTGTATCTCGTCCAGGGCGGTACGCTGGGTCCGGACATCGACCCGTCCGAACGGCCGCCAGGCGATCGGCTTTACCGCAACGATTCGTTCCAGGACGATAACGGTGACTGGAAGATCCGCTTCACCGACGTCACCGAACGGTCCGGCATAGACGCCCGCGGCTACGGCATGGGCGTGGCCGTTGGCGATATCGATGGCGACGGCCTGCAGGATCTCTACGTGCTCAACTTCGGCCCCAACCAGCTCTGGCGCAACAACGGCGACGGCACGTTTACCGACATCACCGACCAGGCCGGCGTCGGCGATGCCCGCTGGAGCGTCAGCGCCAGTTTTGCCGATCTCAACGACGACGGCCTGCTCGATCTGTTCGTCGCCAACTACGTGGACTTCAGCTTCCAGGGTCACCGCATCTGCCGCTCGGCCGCCACCAACCGGCAGGACTACTGTTCGCCTTCCGCCTACCAGGGCGTGCGCGATACGCTGTTCATCAACCAGGGCGAAGGTCGGTTCGTCGATCGGACCGAGGCGGCGGGCATCGCCGGCACTGCCCGTCACGGGCTGGGCGTGGTGGCCGCCGACTTCAACGGCAGCGGTCGCATCGACGTCTTCGTGGCCAACGACGGCTCGGCCAACTCGCTCTGGGTCAACCAGGGGGATGGCACGTTCGTCGACGACGGTTTCATGGCGGGTACTGCGGTCAACGCCGACGGCAGCATGGAGGCCGGCATGGGCGTGGATGCCGGCGACTACAACCGCTCCGGGGCCGAGGATCTGTTCATCACCCACATGCGGCGCGAAACCAACACCCTGTATCGCAACGATGGCCAGGGCTGGTTTACCGACGTGACGGCGACCAGCGGTCTGGGTGCGCCCAGCCTGCCTTCCACGGGGTTTGGTACCGCCTGGCTGGACGTCGACAACGACGGCTGGCTGGACCTGTTCGCGGTCAACGGTGCCGTGGTCATCGAGGAAGACCTGGTCGCCGCCGGCGACCCGTTTCCTTACCATCAGCCGGATCAGCTCTTCCTGAACGGGGGTGACGGACGCTTCCTCGAGGCGACCGATCGCGCGGGCGCCGCGCTGGAGGCATCGCACGTCGGCCGCGGCCTGGCGGTGGGCGATATCGATAACGACGGCCGGCCCGACCTGGTCATCGTCAACATCAACGGTCCGGCACGGGTGCTGATCAATCGCAAGGCGGACGAGCACCACTGGCTGGGGCTGGCCCTGGCCGACGGGCGCGGGCGGGTGCTGACCCAGGCCGTCGCCTGGCTCCATGAGAACGACGGGCCGGATCGGCGTCGGCGCGCGCGGGCCGATGGATCCTACGCCTCGGCCAACGATCCCCGGGTGATCTTCGGGCTGGCCGATAACCCGGCCTCGCGTACCGTGGAGGTGCACTGGCCGGACGGGCAGCGCGAATGGTTTTCCGATCTGGCGGTCGATCAATATCATTCGCTGCGCCGCGGCAGCGGTCGAAGCGAGCCGGCGGTCGGCCCATGAAATCGCCGGTGATCGTCTTGCTGCTGCTCGCGATGTTGCTTTCTCAGCCTCTGTGGGCCGAACTGCGCGAGGTCGACCCCGTGGACCGAGGCGATACGCCGGAGGCGGTGCTGGAGGCCATTGATGCGGCCCGAGCCGCCATCCCGGCGCCTGCCGAAGCGGCGCCGGAAGTGCGTTCCGATGCCTACGGCCGGCTCGGTGACGTCCTGTTTGCGCACGGCTTTTCGGCCCAGGCCGAGCAGGCCTACCGCAACGCGCGTGAGCTGAATCCGTCGGTCGCCGATTGGCATTACCTGCTCGGTATGCTGGCGATCGATCGCGGCGAACTCGATCAGGCGGTGGCGCATCTTGACCAGGCGGTCGAGCGCAACCCGTTCGATCCGGTGGCCCACATCCGGCGGGGCCAGATCCGGCTGGATCAGGGTCGGCCGGAGGCGGCCGAGCCGGACTTCGAGCGCGCCCTGGCGCTGGCGCCCGACGCGCCCGCCGCACTGGCCGGGCAGGGCCGGGTGCTGCTGTCCCGGGGCGAACATGCAGCGGCCGCGCAACGGTTTGAACGGGCGCTGGAGATCAGCCCGGAAGCGACCCGCCTGCATCAACCGCTGGCGATGGCTTATCGAGCGCTGGGCGATGTGGAGCGCGCGCGTGAACAGATCGAACGGATCGGTTCGGGCAGCGAGCCGATCGCCGACCCTTTGCTCGAGCGTGTTCAGAGACAGTCGCGTTCGCCCCAGTTCTACCTCGAGATCGGACTGCAGCGAGCCGATGCCGGTGACCTGGACGAAGCCCGGCGGCTGCTGGCGATCTCCGCTCAGCTTGCGCCGGACGATCCGGTGATTCTCGAAAACTACGGCCAGGTCGTCGCTCGCCAGGGTGATCTGGAGGAAGCGGCGGCCGCGTTCGAGCGCTGGATCGGCCTGGATGCCGACGCGGCAAGAGCACACTTCCTGCTGGGTCAGGTCCGCGAGCTGCAGGGCGCGGCCAAGGCGGCGGCAAGCGCTTATGACAGGTCGCTGGCGCTGGATGCCGACCAGGTCGAGGCGGCCGAGGCGCTGGCCTTTCTTGAATTGGAGGCCGGCGAGTTCGCCGAGGCCGAGCAACGCTTCAGCCGATTGTTCGGCGACGTCGAGCGGGCCGAAAGCGCGCGCTACGGTTTCTGGGCCGCGTTGGCCATGCTGGCTGCCGGAGAGTGCGGTCGTGGGGAGAATGCCCTGGAAGAATTGAGCGTCCGGTTCCCCACCGATGGCGATGTGCTGGGGGCGCTGGCGCGTGTCCGCGCGACCTGCGGGGCGGCCTCGGCCGAGGGGCTGGAGGAAGCGCTGCAATGGGCCGAGTCCGTGTACCAGATTGCGCCGACGGCGGACAACTCGGCGACCCTGGCCATGGTGTTCGCCGCGCTCGGGCGGTTCGACGATGCGGTGGATCTGCAGGCCCAGGCGATGTTCGAGGCGCTCAAGAGCGGGCGGCTGGAGTCGCGAGCCGACCTGCGGGCAGACATGGAACGCTACCAGAACGCACAGGCCGCGCCCGTGCCGTTTGCGCCCGGCTACCCTGGGTTGCCCGGGTCCGATTGAGGCCGGAAACGCCGCAGCGGCGGCAGCGCCGTGTGGCTCGCTCGTGGGCCATGCGGCTCGTCAGGGAACTCTCCCGGAGGGCCCACTAGAGGATTCTCCAGCCCAGCCAGATCAGGCAGAAGATCACCAGGAAGGCAAATCCCGTCCAGGCCAGGCGCATTACGCCGGGACCGGGTCGGTGCTCCTCGGGCATGAAATCGGCGGTGATCACGCGAATGTTCAGCCAGGCCAGAACAGGGGCGGCGAGAAACGAGACGGTGGTGGCGAAGTCGATCAGCAGGGTGAAGCGCTGGCCGAAGTACAGAATGATGATCAGGGCGCCGATGGTGACGATCAGCAAAGCGGTGATATAGCGTCCCCGGTGCAAATCCAGCTGACGGTTCGTGCGGTCCTCGGTGGCTGCGCCGCTGACTTCGATCATGGCCCGGATCACGCGCGGGTAGGCGTCGGTAACCGCCAGCGTGGTCGAAAACATCGCCGTCAGGGCCGCGATCGCGATCAGCGAGCGAGACCATTCGCCGAGGTTGGCCGCGTACAGATCGACCAGCTGCCCGGAGAAGGTCACCGCCTGCTCCGAGAAACGCGCGCCGCTGCCGTGCATGACCAGCGCGCCGAGCACCAGGAAGATCACCGCGGTCGCGGTCGCTCCCAGGTAGCCGAGCCGACAGTCGAAAAGCGCGTGCCGGACGCTCGGTGCAACGCCGGTCTGCCGGGCCCGTTCCAGCGTCCACAGCGAGTGCCACGCGGCCACGTCAAGGGGAATGGGCATCCAGCCCAGCAGGGCCAGGACGAAGGCCACGCCGGCGGCGGTCCAGACCTGGTCAAACCCGCTGAACGGGTTCAGGGTTACATTGTCCGCCGCCGTGCCCGATGCCAGTAAAACCGCGGCCGTGGTCGAGACGGCCAGCGCGGCGATGATGATTTTCATCAGCCCGTCGAGCGCGGCAAAGCGACCCAATGCGAGGACCGCGATACAGGCGATCAGCACGCCGAAAGCCAGCTGGGTGATCGTGGCGTCGATGCCGAAAACCAGGCCCGCCAGGCCGGCGGTGACCAGGGTCACGCTGGCCTGGATGATGAACATGGTCGCCAGCGTGATCAGCGTGAACAATCCCAGTGCCCAGCTGCCCAGGCGTTGATAGCCGCGAATCAGGGACTCCCCGGTCGCGGCCGCGTAGCGTGGGCCGAACTCGATGAAGGGATATTTCAGGACGCAGGCCAGGATCACCAGGCCGAGCAGGCTGAGCCCGTATTCCGCCCCGGCGCGGGTCGCCTGCACCAGGTGGGAAACGCCGATGGCGGCGCCGGCCATCAGCAGACCGGGGCCGAGCGCCGCTGTCAGTCCTTTCGCGCCCTGCAGATTCAACATTTCCTTCATCGTTGCTTGCAAATCAAAACTCGTTGTTCATATCATACGGACGATAGAAGCAGGCGGGCTCGATCCTGACCTGCAATTTCATAAACCTCAGTTCTGCTTCGGGGAGAAAATCTGATGAAGAGACGCCTGGTACCGGCCATGGGTCTGGCGCTGTTTTGGCTTGTCGGCTGCGGCGGTAGTTCGGACGTGGACCGCGCAACGCAAGTCGACCCGGCCGAAAAGCCCGACGGTGATCCGGTCACCGCCACGCTGACGGCCCAGTTCGACCCTTCGGCGGGCATCCTGCCGTTTCCCAACAACCTGCTCCGGTCCGGATCTGAAGATCTGACCCTGAACATTCCCGTAGCCGACCCCGAAGACTTCGGCGACCCGACCGTGGCCCTGAACGCGCTGGACGGTTTCAGTACGGTCGCTCCGTGGAGTTTTTCCTTTTCCGATGCAATCGACCCCGACAGCGTGGTGCCGGGCAGCACGGTGCGGATGTTCGAGGTGCAGTTCGTCTTCGGCACGATCGCGGTGGAGAGCATCAATCGCGAACTGACGCCCGGCGCCGAGTACGTTGCGCTGGCCAATCCCGGAGATCCCAGCGGCGTGGTCGTGCTGCCGCTGACGCCGCTGGCCGAAAACACCGGCTACATGGCGGTGGTGACCGATGGCATCGTCGACACCAGCGGCAATCCGGCCACCCCGTCCCAGACCTACTTCCTGGCCAAGCGGACCGAGCCGCTGGTCGACGCCGAGGGCAACAGCACCGATCCCCTGCTCGACAACGGCACGGCCCAGGCGCTGGAGCCGTTGCGCCAGCTGACCAACGCGCAGGAAATGGCCGCGGCCTCGGCCGGGATCGATCGCGACGATATCGTGCTGTCGTTCACCGCCACCACCCAGGCGATCACGCCGGTCCTGGGGGTCATCCGCTCAACGCTGCGCCCGACCAGCACCCAGGTGGCTCAGGCCTGCCTCGCGCCGGGAACCTGCCTGACCACGGCCGACGTGCTGCCGCCCGGTGCCTCGCCGGGCATCGCCGATCTGTACCTGGGCGTGGTCGAGCTGCCGTATTTCCTGCCGGTGCCGAGCGAAGACAATCCGTCAGCGCCGCTGACCGGGTTCTGGCAGGCCGAGGCGGGTGCCTACGTGCCGCCGTTCGACGGCCTGGGTCTGGATCCTGAATCCACCAACGTCACGGTCGCCAACCCGATTCCGGTCGAACGCGCCCGCCAGGCCGCGCCGATGCTCATTACCGTGCCCAATGCAAATTCAGGTCGGGTCCGCCCGGCGTCCGGTTGGCCAGTGGTCATCTTCCAGCACGGTATTACCGGCAACCGCAGCCAGATGCTGGCGCTGGCCGACACCATGGCTTCGATCGGTTTTGCGGTCGTGGCCATCGACAAGCCGCTGCATGGCATCACCGACGTCACCAGCCCGCTCTACATCGGCAACACGCCCTTTGGACAGATTGCCAAAGAGCGCACTTTCAATCTGGATCTGCAAGACAACGAAAGCGGCGCGCCCGGCCCCGACGGCAGCATCGATGGCTCCGGGGCGTGGTTCATCAACCTGCAGAGCCTGCTGACCTCGCGCGACAACCTGCGCCAGGCCCAGGTCGATCTGTCCTCGGTTGCCGTCAACGTGCCTTTCATCGATCTCGACGGCGACGGCCTGGGCGACCTGGACGGATCAAACATCAATTTCGTCGGTCTGTCCCTGGGCGCCATGGCCGGCATTCCGTTCCTGGCCGTCGAGCCGACCGTCAACAACGGGGTGCTTTCGGTGCCCGGCGGCGGCATTGCCAATCTGCTGGCGGGATCGGAAACTTTCGGACCGGTGATACGCGCCGGCCTGGCCGCTGCCGGCGTCGAACCCGGGACCCCGGACTTCGCCCAGTTCCTGCTGGCCGCGCAAACCGTGGTCGATTCCGCCGACCCGGTCAACTGGGGTGCGCTGACGGTCGAGACCAACAGCGTGCTGCTGCAGCAGGTCGCCGGCGACAGCGTGGTGCCCAACGCGGTCCAGGGTGCGCCTCTGTCGGGCACCGAGCCTCTGATCCGGGTCATGGGCCTGGATTCGATTGCCGAATCGACCCAGGATCCGATGGGCATCCGCGGTGCGGTTCGGCTGCTTCAGGGCGGGCATGGTTCGCTGCTGGATCCGTCGGCCGCTCCGGCGGTCACGGCCGAAATGCAGGGCCAGGCGGCGAGCATGACCTCATCGGGCGGCGCTGCCGTCGTGATCGGCAATCCTTCGCTTATCGAGACTGACTGACAGGGAGACGAACCATGAATCGCCAAGCAAAACAGGACCCTCGGCAGTCTCGCATCGTGCGTCCCTGCCTGCTCGCCAGCGCCGTCGCTCTGGCCGTGGCGGCCAACCCGGCCGCCGCCATCGACCTGAGTACCGACAACGTCAGCATTCGGCTCGATACCACCCTCAGTTACGCGATCGGCGTGCGCGCATCCGAACGCGACGACGACCTGGTGGCCAAGGCCTTCTTCAACCCGCTGATCGTCCAGGCGCCGCTGGAGCAGCAGATGGCAGCCACCGGCCGTTTTTCCGCCAACTCCGATGACGGCAACCTGAATTTCGATCAGTGGGATCCGATCTTCAACGTCGCGCGCGTCACCTCCGAGCTGTCGGTTGGGTACCGGAACTTCGGCGCTTTCGTTCGCGGCAACTATTTCTACGACTTTACCCTCAACGACAAGGATTTCCTGTCTGACGACGCGAAAGACAGGGTTGGGGAGCGGGCGCGACTGCTCGACGCCTACCTGTACGGCGATTTCGACATGCCCGGCGGCCGGCTGCTGTCGATGCGTCTGGGTCGGCAGGTCGTCAGCTGGGGTGAGAGCACGTTCATTCCCGGCGGCATCAATGCGGTCAACCCCGTCGATATCACCGCCTTGCGCACTGCGGGCGCCGAGCTGCGGGATGCTTTCCTGCCGTTGAACATGCTCTGGGCCAGCATGGATCTCACGCCGAACCTGTCGGCCGAGGCGCTGGTCATGTTCGACTGGGATGCGATCGAGGCCGAGCCCTCGGGAACGTTCTTCGCGACCAACGACTTCGCCACCGAGGGGGGTCAATATGCCATGCTCAACTTCGGCCTGGTGCCGCAGCCGGTGCGCAACACCGACCTCTACGACCCGGTCTGCCGTCAGGGCCAGTTCGGCCTGAGCGACACCGGGCTGCCCCCGCAGCTGGTGGCTCTGGGGTGCTCGGCCGCGTTTCCGCGCCGGGCCCAGGACAACGAGCCCAGCGACTCCGGCCAGTTCGGAATCGCTTTGCGCTACTTTGCACCCTGGCTGAACGACACCGAGTTCGGGCTGTTCTACCTCAACTACCACAGCCGTCTGCCGGTGTTGTCCGGCCAGGCCGTGACCAGCCCGGACGTCACGACCGGGCGGGTGATCGTCGAATACCCCGAAGACATCAACCTGTTCGGTCTGAGCTTCAATACCACCGTCGCCGGCTGGTCGGTCGGGGGTGAGGTCAGCTATCGCGACAACCTGCCGATCCAGATCGACGATGTCGAGCTGCTGTTCGCCGGCCTGTCGCCGCTCAATGCGGCCCTGCCCAGCGAATACGATCGCTTCCGCAGTCAGCTGGGCCAGTACGCGCCGGGTGAATTCATTCCCGGCTACGAGCGCCGCGAAGTCTCTCAGGCCCAGGTGACGCTGACCAAGCTGATCGGCCCGAACAACTGGATCAACGCCAGCCAGGTGGCGGTCGTGGCCGAGGCGGGTGCGACCCACTTCTGGGACCTGCCGGATCGTTCCGTCATGCGTTTCGACGGTCCCGGCACCGATACCGGCGGCGGGCCGTCGCGCTTGACCGGCGGCAACAGCCGCAATCCGGTCACCCTGAACGACGGATTCGCAACAGCGTTCAGCTGGGGCTATCGCCTGGTGGTGGCGCCGACCTACAACAACGTGTTCGGTTCGGCCTGGTCCATGACGCCGCGCCTGGCGTTCAATCATGATGTGCAGGGCGTCACGCCCGGGCCGGGTGGCAACTTCATTGCCGGGCGCAAGCAGGCCACGCTGGGGCTGCAGCTCAACTACCTGTCTCAGTGGCGCCTGGACTTTGCCTACACCAACTTCTTTGGTGCCGGCATCAACAATCTGCTGGGTGACCGGGACTTCGTTTCGGGCTCGATCAGCTACTCGTTCTGATCGTGGGCGCGCAAGGGATGAGCATTATCTTGAGCCCGCTGCGGGTCGCGGTTCTGGTCGCCTTCGGGCTGGTTTTCACCGCCTGTGCGGTCCCGCCGGAAACGGGCGGGCCGGACGGCAATCAGACCGGGGCGTCGGCGGAAGCAGCGAGTGCGACGCGCGAGGCCGAAGAACAGGCCGAGGCCGAACGGCAAGCCGCCGAGCGGTCCGAACGCGACGCCGAAGAGCAGCGTTTGGCTGCGCAGGCGGCAGCGCGAGAAGAGGCCGAGGCTGAGCGGCGGGCGGCAGAGGAAGCAGCCCGGCAGGCAGTCGCCGAGGCCGAAGCGGAACGGCTGGCGGCCGAAGAGGCGGCTCGGGAAGCCGCCGAAGAGGCGGAGGGCCTGGCTGCTGAAGAGGCCGAGCAGGCGCGCCTGGCCGAAGAGCGCGAAGCGGCCGCGCGAGCTGCCGAGGCCGAGGCCCAGCGGGTGGAAGCCGAGCGTCTGGCCGAGGAGCAGGCGCTGGCCGAGCGTCTGGCAGCCGAGCGGGCCGAGGCCGAACGCCTGGCCGCTGAAGAAGCCGAGGCCGAGCGACTGGAGGCCGAGCGCCTGCGCGAGGAGCAGCTGGCGGCGGTCCAGACGGCATCGGAAGCGGAGGCTGAAGCCTCGCCTGCGACGCTGGATGAGGATGTGATTATTGCCCGGACGCCGCAGAACATTGCCCGGCTTGGCGACGACCTGACCCCCATGGGTTCCATCCGGGCCGGCAGTGCCGACGGTCGGATACCGCCCTGGGAGGGTGGTCTGGGTCGCGAAGACTGGCCGGCCGGCTACCAGCCGGGAGACCGCCATCTCGATCCGTTTGCCGATGACGAGCCGCTGTACGTGATCACCGGGCAGAACTACCAGCAGTACCGCGATCGCCTGTCCGTCGGCCAGGTGGCCACCTTCGAGCGGTATCCGGATACCTATCGGATGGCGGTCTACCCGACACGGCGCAGCGCGTCTTTTCCGGAATTCGTCTACGAGGCCAGCATCGAGAATGCGACGACCGGTCGGTTGATTGCCGACGGTGAAGGTGTGGCCGATGTCGCCGAGGGCTTTCCATTCCCGCTGCCCCAGGACGCCTATGAGTTGATGTGGAACCACAAGCTCAAGCACAAGGGTACCGGCGGTACCCGCTACAACAACCAGGTTGCGCCGACCGCCAGCGGCAGCTATCAGTTGGTGCGCCTGCGCGAAGAGTTGCTGGGCTTGTACTACATCGAGGGCAATACCATTGAAGACACCAACAACATCCTGCTGTATTTTTTCCAGGAAGTGGAATCACCGGCCCGGCTGGCGGGCAACATCCTGCTCGTGCATGAAACCCTGAACCAGCTCGAGCAACCGCGCCAGGCCTGGATCTACAACCCCGGGCAGCGCCGCGTCCGCCGGGCGCCGAACGTGGCCTACGACAACCCCGGCACCGCTTCCGACGGCTTGCGTACCAACGACATGACCGACATGTTCAACGGCGCCATGGACCGGTTCACCTGGCGCATCGCCGGCAAGCGGGAAATGTACGTTCCCTACAATGCCTACCGGATCCACAGTGGGGACGTCACGCCCGACGACCTGGTGATGCCCGGTCATCTCAACCCGGACTACACGCGTTACGAACTGCACCGCGTCTGGGTGATCGAAGCCGAACTGCGGCCGGAATTTCGCCATATCAACTCGCGCCGCACCTTTTATCTCGACGAGGACAGCTACCAGATCGTCCTGATCGACCATTACGATGGTCGCGGGCAACTCTGGCGCGCTTCGGAGTCGCATGCGATCAATTACTACGATGTACCGACCTACTGGTCGTCCATCGAAGTACACATGGATCTGCAGTCCGGACGCTATATCGCCAACGGGCTGGACAATCAGGATCCGGTCAATACCTTCGATGTGCCGCTGAGTCCGAGTAGTTACACGCCCCAGGCGCTGAGAACCCGGGGACGTCGATGAATTCAAATCGTGCGTGGTCGGCTGATACGCTGACCCAACACCATTGTCCGGACGGTCAAGCGCACCGTTCCAACAGACTGGAGTCGAAAAACTCATGAAGCAGACACTGCAGAACAACCACTTCTGCCGAAAGGCCGCGCGGCAAGGCGCCATGGCTGCCGTTGTCCTCACCCTGTCGATCTCGGCGAGCGCGCAGACCGGCGGCGTGCCCGATGAACAAGGCGACTACATCATTCCCGCGACCGAGGCCAACATCGCCCGTCTCGGCCAGGACCTCACGCCGATGGGCTCGTTGCGCGCCGGCAATGCCGACGGCACCATTCCCGAGTGGACCGGTGGACTGGGCCGCGATGACTGGCCGGCCGGCTACGAGCCCGGCGACCGCCATCCGGATCCTTACGCGGACGACGAGCCGCTGTTCGTGATCACCGCCGAGAACTACCAGGACTATGCCGACCAGCTCTCGGCCGGGCACAAGGCGGCGTTCGAACGCTATCCGGAGACCTTCCGGATGAAGATCTACCCCAGCCGGCGTTCGGCTTCCTTCCCCGAGCGCATTTACGAGGCCACCCGAAGCAATGCCTCGACCGGACAACTGGTGGCCGGGGGAGAGGGCGTGGTCAACGTCGCCGAGGGCCTGCCGTTTCCGCTGCCGCAGAATGCCTACGAGCTGGTCTGGAACCACAAGATGAAATACAAGGGCACGGGTGGTCGGCGCTATTTCAACCAGGTGGTCCCGACCGCGCGCGGCAGCTACCAGCTGATTCGCCTGCGCGAGGAGTTCCTGGGTCTGTACTACGTCGAAGGCAATACGATTGCCGACACCAACAACATCCTGCTGTACTTCTTCCAGGAGGTTGAATCACCGGCGCGCCTGGCCGGCAACATCCTGCTGGTTCACGAATCGCTCAACCAGATCGAGCAGCCGCGCCAGGCCTGGATCTACAATCCCGGCCAGCGGCGCGTCCGGCGCGCCCCCAACGTCGCCTACGACAACCCGGGCACGGCCTCCGACGGCTTGCGAACCAACGACATGACCGACATGTTCAACGGCGCCATGGATCGGTTTACCTGGGAGATCGTCGATCAGCGCGAGATGTTCATTCCCTACAACTCCTACCAGGCCCACAGCGATGAGCTGGAGCCTGACGATCTGGTCACCCCGGGACATCTCAACCCGGAGCACATGCGCTACGAACTGCATCGGGTCTGGATCGTCGAGGCCAATCTGCGCGAAGGAACCCGGCACATCAATTCCCGCCGGACCATGTACCTGGATGCCGACAGCTACCAGATCGCGATCATCGATCACTATGACCAGCGCGGCAACATGTGGCGTCTGTCCGAAGCCCACTCGATCAACTACTACGACGTCCCGACGCTGTGGGTGACGATCGAGTCGACCATGGATCTGCAGTCGGGCCGCTATATCGCCAACGGCATCGACAACCAGGATCCGGTCATGACCTTCGATGAGGACCTGAGCGCCAGTGACTACACGCCGCAGGCGCTGCGTGTTCGCGGACGGCGCTGAGTTGGAAGCAAAGGCTCCGCTACGGGCGGGACGGATGCCGGTCGCCGGCTCCGTTCCTGGATTGCCGATCGGTACGATCCACGGCCGAGCATGAGCGCGCGCGTCTGCATGTGTCAGGCGATTGTCCTGGTCTTGTTGCTGGTCGCGCCGCTGGCGGCCGCGCCGCCGCATGAACTGCCGCGTCCGGCGGTCCACGCGCCGCTGGCATCGGAGAGTCTCATCCTGCACGTCATCCAGACGCCCCGCAACCTGGTCGCGGTGGGTGAGCGCGGTCATGTCCTGTTTTCCGAGGATGGTCGCAACTGGACCCAGGCGGAGTTTGTGCCGGTTCAGGCAGCCCTGACCCGCGTGGCCTATGCCGATGAGCGTCTCTGGGCCGTGGGTCACGACAGTACCATCATTCACAGCTACGATTTCGGCCAGACCTGGACCCTGCAGCATTTCGAGCCGGACTGGGAACAGCCGCTGCTGGACGTGCACTTTTTCGACGGTGACAACGGTATCGCCGTTGGTGCTTACGGACTGTTCATGCGCACCGAGGATGCCGGGCGCCACTGGGAGATCCTGGACATGGCCGACATGGTCACCAATGAGGCGATCGATTGGGAGGCCGCTGCCCGGGCCGCGCTCGAGGAGCAGGCCGATGAGGGTGATCCGGTCGATGAAGGCCTGGAAGACGACGAATACTACGACGCCAGCATGGATTTCGACCGCGGATGCTACGAGTTCATGGAGTGCCATCTCAACGCGTTCCTTGATCTTGGCCAGGGCCGCCAGATGATCGCGGCCGAGCGCGGCTACGGTTTCCGCACGGTCGACGGCGGGCAGACCTGGGAGAGTTTCCGCTTTCCCTATTCCGGGTCGATGTTTGGCCTGCTCCATCTGGGAGGCGACACCGTGCTGGCCTACGGTCTGCGCGGCCACGTTCAGCGCAGCGATGACTTCGGCGACAGCTGGACGGTACTGGAGACCGGACTGGAATCGACCCTCATGGGCGGAACGATCGATCCTCAGGGTCGTCCGCTGATGGTCGGATCAGGTGCTGCCCGCCTGCACTACGAACCCGAAGACGGGCGCTTCGATCTCGACGAAGACCGCCTGGGCAGTGACTATGTATCGGTGCTCATTGCGCCGAACGGCACGCTGGTATTGGCGGGTGCGGACGGACTGAGCCATGAGTGAGTCGAGCCGGTTCAGCCGCCGGGCAGCCGACGCGGTCTTTCGGGTCCGACCGCTGGTCCTGCTGATCTTCGTTGTCGGCACCGCGATGATGCTGTTCTTTCTGACGCAGCTGCGAGTTGACGCCGGATTTCTCAAGCAGTTGCCGCTCGAGCATGAATACATGCAGACGTTCATGGAGTATGAACGCGAGTTCGGTGGCGCCAACCGGATCATGGTCGCGCTCATGGCCGAAGACGGTGACATGTTCACCGACGAATTCTTCGAGCGCTTCGAGGAAATCAGCAACCGGGTATTTTTCATCCCCGGCGTCGATCGAGCCAGCGTGCGCTCGATCTTCACCCCGAACGTCCGCTTCGTGGAGATCGTCGAGGACGGCTTTGCCGGCGGCAACGTCATCCCGGCCGATTTCTCGCCGTCGCCCGACGCTTTCGAACGCGTGCGCTCCAACATCGTGGCTTCCGGCGAGGTGGGTCGCCTGGTGGCCGAGGATTTCTCCGGCGCCCTGGTCTCGGCCAACCTTCTCGAGCAGGGCGCGGCCGGCGGTGAGTCGCTGGATTATCAGGACGTCGCCGGGCAGCTCGAGCAGATTCGCACCGACTTCGAGGGAGAAGGCTATACCGTCCACATCATCGGTTTTGCCAAGATTGTCGGCGACATTGCCGATGGCGCACGCGGAGTCGTGGTCTATTTCGGCGTGGCTTTCGTCATCACCGCCCTGTTGCTGTTTCTCTATTCGCGTTCGGTCTGGCTGACGGTCCTGCCGCTGGTCTGCTCGGTCACGGCGGTAATCTGGCAACTGGGTCTGTTGAGCCTGCTGGGTTTCGGCATCGACCCGATGAATATCCTCACCCCCTTCCTGGTCTTCGCCATCGGGGTCAGCCACGGTGTCCAGATGATCTCCGGCTGGAATGCCGAAAAGCTTTTCGGCGGCAATTCGCCGGTCGGTCTGGCTCAGGACGGGCACCGGCTGGACGACATCAAGGTCATCTCGAGTCTCGAAGCGGCCAAGCGCACCTTCTCCCGATTGCTGGCGCCGGGGTCGATTGCGCTGATCAGCGATACCATCGGCTTCCTGACCATTCTGTTGATCAATATCCGCATCATCCAGGAACTGGCGATTACGGCCAGCATCGGCGTTGCCGTCATCATTTTCACCAACCTGGTGCTGCTGCCGATCCTGTTGTCCTACATCCGGCTTCGCAACCCCGAAGCCTTCCGCGAACGCCAGTACGAGAACGGACGCAAGACCGGGGTGATCTGGCTCATGATCGCCAGTTTCACCCGACCCCGCGTGGCGACCATTGCGGTGCTTGTCGGTGCCGGCCTGTTCGCGTTTGCCTGGATCAAGAGCCAGGACATGCAGATCGGCGACTCGCAGCCCGGGGTTCCCGAGCTGCGGCCAGAGGCTCGCTACAACCAGGACGCCGAATTGATCGCCGAGCGATTTGCGCTGGGTACCGACCTGATTTCCATCATCGCCGAAACCATCCCGGGCGCGTGCACGGAATCGCACGCGGTGATGGAGGCCATCGATCGCTTTTCCTGGCGCATGGCCAACGTCGAGGGCGTTCAGCAGGTGGTCTCCCTGCCGATGGTGGCCAAGACGGTCAACGCCGGCTGGAACGAGGGCAACCTGCGCTGGAAAGTGCTGCCGCGCAACGCCTTCATCATGCGCCAGAACCTCCAGAACATCGAGACCTCGACCGGGCTGCTCAATGAAGACTGCAGCGCCATGCCGATCATGCTGTTCACCACCGACCACAAGGCCGAAACGATCATTCGGGTGGTGCGGGCGGTGCGTGAACTGCGCGAAGAGATCTTCGTTGAACAGCTGGATTTCCATCCGGCCGGGGATGTCATGGATGACCTGGTCATGCAGGACGGCGAGCCGTGCGAGGAATGCCTGCGCTTCCGCCTGGCCACCGGCAACGTCGGCGTCATGGCCGCGACCAACGAGGAAGTCGAAGCCGCCCAGCTGCCGATGCTGCTGTACGTCTACTCGGCCATCATCATTCTGTGTCTGCTCACGTTCCGCACCGTGCTGGGCACCGCCTGTATTGTTTTGCCCCTGGTCCTGGTCAGCTACATGGCCTATGCGCTGATGGCCTACATGGGTATCGGCCTGAAGGTCAATACCCTCCCGGTGGTTGCCCTGGGGGTGGGTATCGGCGTGGACTACGGCATCTACATCTTCAGCCGCATGCGCGCGTTCATGCAGGATGGCTACGACCTCGACGAGGCTTATCTGCGCACCCTGCGTCTGACCGGCAAGGCGGTGTTCTTCACCGCCATCACGCTGGCGGTCGGTGTCGGTACCTGGCTGTTCTCGGCCCTGCAGTTCCAGGCCGACATGGGCGTGCTGCTGGCCTTCATGTTCATCTTCAACATGGTCGGCGCCATGCTTCTCCTGCCTGCGCTTGCGCGCATGCTGCTGGCCTGGAAGGAACCGGCAGCCGACTCGACCTGATCAGGTCTTCGGGTAGAAGCGCGTGCCCTTGCCGCCCGGCCGGCGGCTGAAGCGCTTGTAGATCCACAGGTACTGGGCCGGCTCGGCCCGGATGCTCGCTTCCAGCCATTCATTCATCGGTTGTAGTGCCTCTACCGGCTCTGGACCCGAGATCGCGGGGGGCGCGGGCTCGAAGTGCAACGACCATCCTCGGCCGCGGGGCAGGCGCAGGGCGCGACAAAAGATCACCGCGCAGCCGGTCTTTCTTGCCAGCCGATTGACCAGCGTCATGGTCAGCGCGGGCAGGCCGAAAAACGGGACGAACACGCCGTCGCCGCGCTTGGGCTGGATGTCGGCGGCGATGCCGACCGCTCCGCCGGCGCGAAGCTGGCGCAGCATCAGGCGCATGGCGGCGCTGCCGCTGGCCACGACCCGGCCGCCGAACCGTGACCGCGCGGCGCTGATGAACCGGTCCAGCGCAGGATCGTCCGGGGCGCGGTACAGCGTGACCATGTCGATGCGTCGCGACAGCTCCAGGTTCAGGATTTCCCAGTTGCCCAGGTGTCCGCTGACCATCAGCACGCCGCAGCCCTTGTCCAGGGCCGCCTGCACGTGCTGCCAGCCCTCCACCATCGGCAGATGCCGCGTCAGGCGCGCGCCGGACCAGCCGGTCAGGGCACCCAGTTCGGATGCCAGACGCATCAATTCCACCCGATGCAGCTGCGCCAGCCTGTGCTGTTGCGCGGCCGACTTTTCCGGGAAGCAGACCGAGAGGTTGCGCTGAACCACGCCGTGCTTGTTCCAGGGCAGCCGTCCCAGCAACCAGGCCAGGGGCACGGCGGCTGCATGACCCACCCGCAGCGGCAGCCAGCCAAGGACGCGGGCCAGCATCGTCAGCAGGCCGACTTTGATCGATCCGGTTTTCACGGCTGCTCGCGATAGGGGTCGGACCAGCCTTCGGGCTGCAGCGAAAACCGCTTGTAGAGCCAAAGATACTGGTCGGGTTGCTGACGAATCCGTTCTTCCAGGCAGCGGTTCAGGGCGGTGGCTGCAACCACCGGATCCGGGTCACCCACCGCCGGGTCCACCGGCCGATATTCGAGCTGCCAGCCGCGTCCGCGCGGAAGCCTTCGGCAATCCGAAAAGATCACCGCGCAGCCGGTTCGGCGGGCCAGGCGGCTGACCAGGGTCATGGTCAGGGCGGGGCGGCCGAACAGCGGCGCGAAAACGCCCTCGCCCTGGCGCGGCTGCTGGTCGATCAGCAGGCCGACCGTTCCTCCGGCTTTCAGCTCCCGCAGCATGTGGCGCATGGCCGGGGAGCCGGCAGCGATCAGGCGGTTGCCGAAACGGGTGCGCGACGCGGTCACGGCCCGATCGACCTGCTCGTCCCGCGGCGCCTTGTAAAGGCCGCTGAACGCGTTGTGCAGGCCCACGTGCAGGGCGTTGATCTCCCAGTTGCCGTGGTGCGCGCCGATCATCAGCACGCCCCGGCCGGCCGCTCGAGCGCGCGCCAGGTGGGTCCGGCCCCGCACTTCCCGAACCGCCTGGTCCAGGCGTGTCGACGACCAGTACCAGACCGCGCCGGATTCCAGCACGAGGCGAGACATGGCGACCAGGTTTTGCCAGTGCAGGCGCTTGCGCTCGCGCGCGGTCCATTCCGGGAAAGCAATCTCCAGATTGGTTCGGATCACCCGGTGCTTGCGCCAGGGCAGGCAATACAGCATGCCGGCCGGGACCAGCGCCAGGCCGTAGAGCAATCGCAGCGGCAGCCAGCTCAGCAGGCGAATCAGCAGCAGCGCCAGGGTGATTTTCATGCGCGGAGCGACAGGCGCGGGGTCAACAACCTGAGAGGATACCTGCAAAGCTCGCGGACCGGACAATCCGGCGTGGCCATGGCGGTAGCCGGGCCTCGGCGCCTATAATCAGTGGCGCTGATCCAGCACGGGCTGCACGACAGCGCGCTCATGACGCCGGGAGATGCCGATGATTGGTCTGTTGCAGCGGGTAAGCGCTGCCGCGGTTGCAGTGGAGGGAGAGGAGATTGCCCGCATCGGCCCGGGGCTGCTGGTCCTGGTCGGGTTCCGGCGCGGCGACCGGGCCGAACGACTGGATCGCTTCGTCGAGCGCCTGCTCAACTACCGCGTCTTCGCCGACCGGCTGGGCCGCATGAATCTCGCCCTGCGCCAGACCGGCGGCGGCCTGCTGCTGGTGCCGCAGTTCACTCTCGCCGCCGATACCAACGCCGGCAATCGGCCCAGCTTCACGCCCGCCGCGTCTGGGGCCGAGGGCGCGGTGCTGTTCGAGCAGCTGATCGACAGGGCGCGGGCCGACTGGCCAGGCACCGCCAGCGGGCGTTTCGGGGCCGACATGCAGGTCAGCCTGGTCAACGACGGACCGGTCACTTTCTGGCTGGAGGTCGACTGATCGTGGCCGTCGATTCGATCGTGACGCCCGACCTTGCCGATCGCGATGAAATGCGTCGGCTGGCCGGTGCCTTCGATCAGGGGAGGCTGATCGCGATCCCGACCGAAACCGTTTACGGACTGGCCGCCCCGATCGATCGGCCGACGCTGATCGAGCGAATCTTCGCGCTCAAGGGTCGTCCGGCGAACCATCCGCTGATCGTGCACGTGGCCAGTCGAGAACAGGCCAGGCGCTGTGTCGACCACTGGCCCGGGCTGGCCGAAACCCTTGCCGTGCATTTCTGGCCGGGGCCGCTGACCCTCGTCCTGCCGCGTTCGCCGCTCATTTCAGACCGGATCACCGCCGGGCAGGATACGGTGGCGCTGCGGATGCCGGATCATCCGGTGGCGCTGGCCCTGATCGAGGCGCTGGGCTCTCCCGTGGTCGCACCCAGCGCCAATCTCTTTACCCGGCTGTCGCCGACCTCGGCGGCCGATGTGGCCGAGGTGTTTTCTTCCGAGGATGTGCTGGTCCTGGAAGGAGGCCGGTGTCGGGTGGGCATCGAGTCCACCATCGTGGCGGTCGATGAGACGGCCCGAACCCTGTGGTGGCTGCGTCCGGGCCAGATCGACCAGGAGCGGCTGCGCGCTTTGCTTCCGCCCGGCTGGCAGTTGTCGCTGCCGGCGCCCGAATCTGCCGCGGCGAGTCGGTCCGTGCCGGGAAGCATGGCGATTCATTACCGGCCGACCAAGCCGCTGCGAGTGACGATGGTCGCCGATCAGGCCGCGGCCCGAAGGCTTCAGCGCCTGCGGCAGGCGGATCCGACGACGGTTCTGGTCGAACTGCCGGACCGGCCCGCCTCGGCGGCCCGGGCGCTGTATGCGGCCCTGCGCCGGGCCGACGCCCGGCCGGAGCGCTCCATCGATCTGGTGCTTCCGGCGAGCGTTCTGGCCGATCCGGCCTGGGAAGGGGTAGTCAATCGGCTGCGAAAATCGTCGTCGGCGTGGACGCGCGTCGACGACTGAAGGCCGGCTTCAGTCCGACGACGCCACAGCCGCGGGTTCCCGGAGAATCCGGGCCAGGGTGTTGCGGCTCATGCCGAGCCGGCGGGCGGCCTCGGACTGGTTGCCGTTGCAGAAGTCCACGGCAATCCGGGCGACGTGCTGCTCGAAGCGGGTCTTGAGCGGATCGTAGACGTCCGGCTCCTCGCGCGCGAGACGCTGACGGAGCTCCTCGCTGATCAGATCGGGCCAGTCGGATTGCTCGTCCGCGGCGCTGCGATGGTCGGGGTGCAACTCCGGCGGGAGGTCGTCGATGCCGATGACCGGTGCCGGCGCCAGCGCGGCAAGCGACTGACACAGGTGTCGCAGCTCGCGCACGTTGCCCGGCCACTCCAGGGTGGCCAGATGCTCGAGCAGGGCCCGGTCGGCAAGCTTCGGCGGCAGCCGGAATTCCTGCCCGGCCTCGTGCAGGAAGTGGCGCACCAGGGCCGGAACGTCTTCCAGGCGCTCGCGCAGCGGCGGCACCCGCAGCGTGATGACTTTCAGTCGGTGGTACAGGTCGGCACGAAACTGCCCGCGTTCGACCAGCCCAGGCAGATTGCGATGGGTCGCGGTGACGATGCGCACATCGGCGCGGACCAGGTCGTGTCCGCCGAGCCGGTAGTATTCTCCTTCGGCCAGAACACGCAGCAGGCGCGACTGCAGCGAGAGCGGCATGTCGCCGATCTCGTCGAGGAACAGGGTGCCGCCGGTTGCCTGCTCGAAGCGCCCCAGCCTTTTGTCGGCCGCCCCGGTGAAGGCTCCGCGCTCATGGCCGAACAACTCCGATTCCAGCAGGTCTTCGGGGATCGCGGCGGTATTGATGGCCACGAAAGGACCGTCGGCCCTGGGGCTGTGCTGATGCAGCGCGCGCGCGACCAGCTCCTTTCCGGTGCCGGTCTCGCCGGTGATGAGGACCGGAATGTCGCTGCCCGACAGGCGGCCGATGACCCGGATCATCTCCTGGAAAGCCGGCGAGCTGCCGACCAGACCGTCCCGCGGCGGTCCGCCGTCGCTGTCGCCGGGGCGCGCGTCGAGTGCCTTGCGCACCAGCCGTCCCAGTTCATCGAGGTCGAAGGGTTTGGCCAGGAACTCGAAGGCCCCGCCCTGGAAGGCGCGCACGGCGTAATCGAGATCGGAGTAGGCGGTCATGATGATGACCGGCAGGTCCGGGCGTTTGTGCCGAAGTTCCTGCATCAAGTCCAGACCGCTTTTCCCTTCGAGCCGGATATCGGCCAGCACCAGATCCGGCGTACCGCGCCGAAACGCCGCGTTCAGTTCGTCTTCATCGGCGAACACGCTGGGCTTCCATCCTTCTGCGTTCAGGTATTCCTTGAGCACGTAGCGGATCCCGGGATCGTCATCGATGACCCAGACGTTGTCAGGCATGGTCGGGCTCCTCGGCCGCGATCAACGGCAGGCGAACGATGAAAGCGCTGCCGGGCGAGCGCGGCAGGTATTCGACCAGACCGCCGTGGGCGCGGGCAATCTGCTGCACGATCGCCAGACCGAAGCCCGAGCCCTGGTCGCGTCCGGAGACCAGCGGCAGAAACAGCCGGTCACGCAGGGTTTCCGGCACGCCCTGGCCATCGTCGAGCACCTCGATGCGCACGGCATGTCGCGCCGGCCGGTCGACCATGGGCGAGTCGTGTTCTATGCGAGTGACCAGCCGAATGCTGCCGGCCTCGGCCTGGACTGCGTTGCGAACCAGGTTGAGCACCAGCTGGTGCAACCGGTCGCCGTCGGCCATCAACTGGGGGATGCTCGGGTCGAAGTCCTTGATCAGGTCCAGGCAACCGTGACGCTCGGCGACCACCAGTTCGCCGGTCTCTTCCAGAACCCGGTGCAGGTTGACCGGCGCGAACGCGTTGTTCTGCTCGCCGGCAAAGCGCTCGATCAGACCGGTAATGCGGTCGACCTCGCGCTGGATCATCTCGGCGTGCCGCTGCAGCGCCGGTTCGCTGGTCTGGCTGCCGATCAGCTGGGCGGCGGCGCGCACCCCGGCCAGCGGATTGCGCAACTCGTGGGCCAGCCGGCGCGAGAGCATGTGAACGGCCTGCTGCTGGTCGGCCCGGTTGGCCAGCTGACGCTGGCGCAATCGTTCGGCAACCGGGTGCAACTCGATCAGCACGCCCTGCTCGATGCGGGTAAAGACCGCGTCGGTGGATTGGCCGGTCGAGCTCAACGAGGCTTCCGGGGCCTGGAAACTGCGGTGTCCCTGGGCCAGACGCTGCGACCAGCGTGCCAGCGCCGGATCGGCCTGCTCAAGCGAGGTGCCCTGGAGGCTGGCGGGCGATCGACCGAGAAAATCGGCGGCCGCCTGGTTGACCCGGTCGATGGTGCCCTCGGTTCCGATGATCAGGATGCCGGTGTAGAGGCTGTCGGGATCGACCATGTCCATGGCGGCCCGGTCAGCCGGAGTCGGCGGCGAGCAGTTGCACGGTGACCGATGCGGTCTCGGCCAGCGCTCGACCACTGGGCGTCTGGAGCTCGGCGCGCAGGCGATATTCGCCCGGCGGCAGATCGGCCAGGGTCAGCTCCAGAGTGCGGACCGGCGGCTGCGGCTGATCATTCAGATACACCACCAGCTGCGCGGCCGGCGGGATGTCCAGGTTGCTGTCCAGGCGGATGTCGATTCGGCCCTCGCCGTTGGCGATCACGCTGCCGTCGGCGGGCTCGGCGATCGCCATCTGGAACGGCTCGATGTCGGAACCCGGGCCGTCGGGCTCGATTACCGATTCGACTTCGGGGTCGATCTCGCTGATCACGTTGATGTCGGGCAGGTCCAGCGGCTCGGAATCTTCGGACGGTTTCTGGTCGGTGTAGGTCACGTTGCCGTTTTCGTCAACGACGCGGTAGATGGGCTGGGCGACGGCGCTGGTGCCGATCAGCCAGAGGGCGGCGAGGAAAAATCGCAGGAATGGGAACATGGCGCGTCGCTTCTGGATCATCAAGATGCCAGCCTCCATTGTACTGCCGCAACTGCACAAAATTTGCGCGCCTGGGCCGGGACGCGGGGATCGGCCGTCGCCCCTGGGACGACGGCCGGAGGTGAAACGGCGGTTCAGGAGGAGTAGTACATATCGAACTCGACCGGATGGGTCGACATCCGGAACCGGGTGACCTCCTGCATTTTCAGCGCGATATAGCCGTCGATGAGGTCGTCGGAGAACACGTCGCCGGCCTTGAGGAAGTCGCGGTCGGCGTCGAGCGCTTCCAGCGCCTGGTCAAGCGCATGGCAGACCCGCGGAATGTTCTGTTCCTCTTCCGGCGGCAGGTCATAGAGGTCCTTGTCCATGGGCGCGCCCGGATCGATCTTGTTGACGATGCCGTCCAGGCCGGCCATCATCATCGCCGCGAAGGTCAGGTAGGGGTTGCCGGCCGGGTCGCCGAAGCGCACCTCGATGCGTCGACCCTTGTCGCTGAACACCCACGGCACCCGGCACGAGGCCGAGCGGTTGCGCGCCGAATACGCCAGAAGCACCGGTGCTTCGAAGCCCGGCACCAGACGTTTGTAGCTGTTGGTGGTGGAGTTGGCGAAGGCGTTGATCGCCCGGGCGTGCTTGAAGATGCCGCCGATGTAGTGCAGGGCGGTTTCGCTCAAGCCGCCGTAGCCGTCGCCGGCAAACAGGTTGGTGCCGCCCTTGGACAGCGACTGGTGGACGTGCATGCCCGAACCGTTGTCGCCGACCAGCGGTTTGGGCATGAATGTCGCCGTGCGCCCGTGCATGTGGGCCACGTTCTGGACCACGTACTTGAGAATCAGCAACTCGTCTGCCTTGCGGGTCAGCGTGTTGAATACCGTGCCGATCTCGCACTGGCCGGCCGTGCCGACTTCGTGGTGATGGACCTCGACCGGAATGCCCACGCTTTCCAGGGTGGTGCACATCAGCGAGCGCAGGTCGGCCAGGCCGTCGACCGGGGGGACCGGAAAATAACCGCCCTTGACCCGTGGCCGGTGGCCGTGGTTGCCTTCCTCGTACTTCTTGGCCGTGTTCCAGGCGGCTTCTTCGGCGTCGATCTCGAAAAAAGCGCCGGAAATGTCGTTGCCGAAACGGACCGAGTCGAACACGAAAAACTCCGGCTCGGGTCCGAAGAAGGCTGAATCCGCCACGCCGCTGGATTTCAGGTAGGCCTCCGCGCGCTTGGCCAGCGACCGCGGGCAGCGGCTGTAGGGCTGCATGGTGGCCGGCTCGAGGATGTCGCAGTTGATGTTGAGCGTCTTGTGCTCGGCGAACGGGTCGAGGAACGTGGCCTCGCAGTCCGGCATCAGCACCATGTCGGAATCGTTGATGCCTTTCCAGCCGATGATCGAGGATCCATCGAACATCTTGCCGTCGGTCAGCAATTCTTCGTCGATGGCCGAGGAGGGCACGCTGACGTGCTGTTCCTTGCCCAGAGTGTTGGCAAAACGAAAGTCGACGAACTCGATGTCTTCGTCGCGGATGCGCTTGATGATTTCAGTCGGAGTCATGGTTGAGCAGGCTTCCTTGTTGGATGAATGAGCACGGCTATGGCAATGCACAAAACGTTCCAATGACGAAAATGGGGGGCTGCGGCGGTCAGCCTCCCATTTCCGAGACCGGTCCGCTCAAAATCAGAGCACCTGCATTGAGCAAGTGCTCGGAAAATGAGCTACCTCATCCCTTCACGGACGGGTTGAGGGTGTAGGTGCCGGTCAGGCTGGCCTCGGCCAGGATGTGACCCTGCATGGCCTTGAGCGCCTCCGGCGCCGTGAACACCGCCGGTAGTTCCAGATGCTCGACGTCGAGCGCGTAGACGGTGAAGACGTAGCGATGGAGCAATTCGTCGTTCCAGGGCGGACAGGGGCCGTCGTAGCCGAAATACTGCCCGGCCATGTCCGCATCGCCGGCCATGAAGCTGGTGTAGTCGTTGAGACCCTGGCGCGAACCCGCCGGGCCGGGCGGGTTCTGCTTGCCTCGGGGCGTGACGCCGTCGCTGCACTGACCGGTCTGAAGCTCGGTGACATCGGGCGGGATGTTCACCATGACCCAGTGACAGAAGTCGACCCTGGGCATGTCCCTGGGCAGTACGCGTCCCGCCTGGTTGACGTCGTCGGCCTCCGAAGGCACGTCCGGGTCGATGCAAAACAGCGCGAACGAGCGCGTTGTGGCGGGCGCATCGGTCCAGGCCAGGTGCGGCGAGATGTTGTCGGACAGGGCCATCGGGGCATCGTCGGCGAGCTTGCCGAAGGCAAAACGCGCATCGATGGGGTGCTGGTCGGTGAGATCGATCGAAGACAGTTTCATGGCGGTCAGTCCCCAAGTGTTTCCGTAGAGCCGTTATCCTAGCAGCCCACTTCACGCCCTGCGACCAACCGTGCCTTTGAACTGTCCCCGTTCCTGCCTTGCGCTCTTGCTGCTGTTCTTCGTGGCCGGCCAGGCCGCCGCCTTCCCGGGCCTGCCGGACGATTTCGATCCGGATCCCGAGATTGCCGCGCCGGCGGAATTTCTCGGCTTCGACCCGGCTGAGCGCCACCTGCGCCATGATCAGGTCATTGCCTACCTGGATTACCTGGCCGAGGCTTCCGAGCGGGTATCGATCGAACAGATCGGGCGGACTCACGGCCTGCGCCCGCTGAAGCTGCTGGTCTTCAGCTCGCCGGAACGCCAGGCGCGGCTGACCGAGTTGCGCGCCGATCGGGTCCGCGCCAGCCGCGCCGGCGACGGCCCGCCGGTCATCTGGCTGGGTTATGCCGTTCACGGCAACGAAGCCTCCGGGGTGACCGCGGCGCTGATCACGGCCTGGTACCTGGCCTCGGCCCGCAACGACGAAGTGGCGGCCTGGCTCGATGAGGCGCTGATCCTGATGGAGCCGGTGCTCAATCCCGACGGCGTCGATCGCTTCGCCCACTGGGTCAACATGCATCGCGGCGTCCATCCGGTCAGCGATCCGGCCGATCGGGAGCACCACGAGAACTGGCCGAACGGCCGGACCAACTATTACTGGTTCGACCTCAATCGCGACTGGCTGCCGCTGGTCCATCCCGAATCCCGGGCGCGCCTGGCGCAGTACCACGCCTGGCGACCGCACGTGGTGACCGATCATCACGAAATGGGGCCCAACAGCACCTATTTCTTCCAGCCCGGCGTGCCGGACAGAAACAATCCGTTGACCCCGGCGCGCAATTTCGCCCTGACCGCAAGGATCGCCGAATACCACGCCCGCCGCCTGGACGAAGCCGCCGAGCCGTACTACACCCGCGAAACCTTCGACGACTATTACGCGGGCAAGGGCTCGACCTATCCCGACCTGACCGGCTCGGTGGGAATCCTGTTCGAGCAGGGTTCGGTGCGCGGCCATGTCCAGGACACCGACTACGGCCAGCGAACCTTCGCCGACGCGGTGGCCAATCAGGTGCGCACCAGCCTGTCGTCCATCGAAGGCGGCGTCGCGCAGGCCGATGAGCTGATTGCCTACCAGGCCGAATTCTTCCGCAGCGCGCGCCAGGATGCCGATCGCGACCGCAACGAAGGCTGGATCTTCGGCGACGCCGGCGATCCGGCGCGCGGCCGCGAACTGGTTGCGCTGCTGCTCCGGCACGGCATCACCGTGGCGCCGGTGACCGAGGAAGTGACCATCGACGGACAGCGGCAGCCGGTCGGCACGGCCTGGGCGGTTCCGGCCGATCAGGATCAGTATCGTCTCCTGCGCTCGGTGTTCGAGCCGGTGACCGAGCCGAGCATGGAGACTTTTTACGATGTCTCGACCTGGCCGCTGGGGCTGAGCTTCGATCTGCCGCTGGCCGCGGTTCGCCGCCTGCCGGCCCGGGGCGAAGCGCTGGCATCGATCGAGGCTTACCGTCCCGGCCTTCCCGCCGCCGATGCGCTGGCGTGGATCGTGCCCTGGGATCAGCGCGGCGCGCCGCCGTTGCTGGCGGCGCTGCTGGCGGACGACTACAAGGTGCAGGTCTTGACCAGGCCGAGCACTCTGCGTCTGGTCGATGACCAGGCGCGTGAATTCGGGCGCGGCAGCCTGGTGATTCATCGCGGCCTGCAGCCCGATGACGCCGCACCGGTGGGGGAGCGCCTGAGCGCCCTGGCCGGCGAGCATGGCGCCAAGGTGCTGGCCACCGCTTCGGGGCTGGCCGACAGCGGCTTGGACCTGGGCTCGCCGTCGGTGCCGGTTGTCGATGCCGTGCGGCCGGCCATGGTGGTCGGCCCGGGGCTTTCGGCCAACCACGCCGGCTATGTCTGGCACTGGTTCGACCGCTACCTCCACCAGCCGCTGACGCGCCTGGACTGGCTGCGCCTGACCCGGGTCGACCTGTCGGACTACACCCACATCATTTTGCCCGACGGCAATTACTCGGCCCTGCCCGAGCCGGCCGCCGAAAAGCTGGTCGATTTTGTCGACTCAGGAGGAATCCTGCTGGCGGCCCGGCGTGCCTCGGCCTGGGTGGAGTCGCTGCCGCTGGAATGGGAACTGGTCGATGAAGAAGCGACCGAGGATGAAAAGGAAACCGTTCCGGAGCGTCGAGCCTACGGGGACTTTCGGGATGATCGGGCGCGCGAGCTCATCGGCGGCAGCGTGCTCGGCGTGATGCTCGACCCGACCCATCCGCTGGCGTTCGGCTACACGCGCGAGGGCCTGGCGGTCATGCGGCGGGGACGCCAGCGATTGCAGGCGGCTGCCAACCCCTACGCCAGCGTGGCGGTCTATACCGACGACGTGCTGGTTTCAGGCTTTCTGTCCGAGGACAACCGCGAGCGCCTGGCCGGCAGTCCGGCACTGAGCGTGACCCGTCACGGCGCCGGGGCCGTCGTCCGCATGGCCGACGATTATCTGTTCCGGGGGTACTGGTCGGGCACCGAACGCCTGTTTGCCAACGCCTTGTTTTTCAGTTCGATCGTCGGAACGACCGAGTTGCCGTCGACCGAAAAGTAGGCGTCGGAGAGAGAAGGCCTGGTCAGCCGGTGGCCTGGCGCCGGCTGCCTTCATCGACCCGCATGGCCATTTCTTCCAGCGCGGATCGGTCGAGAACGCGCACCAGCTTGCCGCGGACCTCGATGACATCTTCGCGCTGCAGCGCGCTGAGCGTGCGCGAAACGGTCTCGATGGTCAGGCCGAGATAGTTGGCGATGTCCCGTCTGTCCATGGTCAGCCGGAACTGGTCCGGATCCTGATTGCGCCGCGCCAGACGCCTGGACATGCTCATCAGGAACAGCGCCACCCGGGTTCTTGCGTCCAGGCGTCCGACCACCAGCAGCAGTTCGCGGGTTTCGGCCATTTCCTCCGACAGCAGGCGGAGCATGACCTGGTTGAGCTTGGGACTGGACTGCAGCATGGAGACGAAATCCTTGAACGGAATTTCGCAGGTGCGGCTGTCCTCGAGGGCGACGGCAAAGCCGGGATGCTTTTCGTTGGACAGGGCATCCAGGCCCAGGATTTCACCGGGAAGGTAGAAGCCTGAGACGATTTCGTCGCCTTCGTGGGAAAGCTGATAGGCCTTGACCGAGCCGGAGCGCACCACCGAGACGGTCCTGGCCGATTGCCCGCCATGGAACAGGTGATCGCTGCGTTCGACCGGCTGCTGGCGCCTGAGAACGCGGTTGATTTCTTCGCGCTCGTCGGCGGAGATGTCGTGTGCGAAACAGAGGTTGAACAGGGAGCAGTCTTCGCAAGACGTCTCCTTCTGGCCGATTTCCGAGATGCTCGGCTTGTCGCTCACACGCCGCCTCCTGACAATCAATGGAGGCAGATTATATCAGCAGACCATGGTCTGCCAATCAATTGGGGTGATTTGCAGGCCGAAATTCAGACGATGCGCGAGAAGCGGCCCTGCTGCTGCCGATTCGGCACCAGGTAGGCATCGAAAACCTTGGCGATGGCGCGCAGGAACATCATGCCGGCGGCCGTGACCGTGAAGCCATCCTTGCGCCACTCGATCAAACCGTCGTCGGCCAGTGGCGCCAGGCGCTGCAGTTCGCCGCTGAAGTAGCTGCGGAAGGAAAGCTGGAAAAACCGCTCCAGGTCGGCGTAGACCAGGGTACCTGTGCACATGATGCGTTCGATGATCTCGGCCCGGACGCGGTCATCCGTGGTCCGGGTCAAGCCCCGGCAGGTCGCTGGATGTCCGTCTTCCTCGATCGCGATTCTCCAGTCGGGCAGCTTGCGATGATTCTGGGCGAAGCTGTCGCCGACCTGGCTGATGGCGCTGGGGCCGAAGCTGACCAGGTCGAGGCCGCCGTGGGTCGAATAGCCCTGGAAATTGCGCACCAGCGTGCCGTTGGCCCGGGCCTTGACCATTGAGTCGCCCGGCAATGCGAAATGATCCATGCCGATGAACTCGTAACCCGAATCGAGCAGTCGGCTCAGCGCATTGCGGAAGATCGCCAGCTTGGTGGTCGGATTGGGCAACTGCTCGGTCTTGATCCGGTTCTGGCCCTTGAACAAGTGTGGCAGGTGGGCATAGTTGAACAGCGAGAGACGATCCGGCTTCAGGCTGATCATGGTCTCCACGGTTTGCGCGAATCCGGTGGTTGTCTGCAGCGGCAGGCCGTAGATCAGATCAACGCTGATCGATTCGAAGCCCACCGCCCGCGCCGCGCCGATCGTGGCGCTGACGGTGGCCGTGTCGTGAATCCGGTTGACGGCTTCCTGAACCGCCGGATCGAGGTCCTGGACGCCGATGGAAATTCGATTGAAGCCGATTTCCCGAAGGCGTTTGATGCCGGACGGATCGATGGTGCGCGGATCGACCTCCAGGCCCAGCTCGCCGTCGTCGGCGAACGTGAAGCGGGCGCGCAACATGTCCATCAGGCGGGCCAGCTGATCGACGGTCAGGAACGTCGGCGTGCCCCCGCCGAGGTGCAGCTGGCGGACCTTGCGGTCGGCGTCGAAGCGCGGCGCGATCAGGTCCATCTCGCGGCCCAGCGTGGCCAGGAAGTCATCGCCGGCGGTCGCCGAGCGCGTGATCACCCGGTTGCAGCCGCAGTAAAAGCAGGGGCTGGAACAAAACGGCACGTGGACATACAACGAAAGATCGGCCGGAATCGGCAGTCGGTTGCTCTCGTCGATGGCGGTCAGGAAATCCTCGGGACCGAAGCGGTCACTGAACTGCACGGCGGTCGGATAGGAGGTATAGCGCGGTCCTTCGCCGCCGTAGCGGTCGATCAGGTCCACGTCGAAAGTGGGGCGAATGAGCTCGGACATGCTGTCGCTTCCTGGGCAGGACGGCCTATTATTCGAGTTGAAAGCTTACCGTTGCGCAGGGCGAGGGGAATTGATGCGTATCAAAAGTTCGGAGCGTTCTGATAAATTGACATTCTCCCGATCAGCCCTGCTTTGAATCTGCTCATGAATCAGTTCCGGCTCCATCCGATGTTCCTCTTCCTGGCCAGCCTGCTGCTGGCGGTCGGGCCAGCCCGGGCCGACGAACGGGCCGAAATCGAGACGGTGCTGGCGCTTGATCCGCTGCCGATAGCCGCCGAGCAGTTGGCCGACAGCGCCAAGGCCGACGACATCCGCCGAGCCTTGATCATGCAGCTCAGTGAGTCGGCGCCGCCGGCAGCGCAGGCGCAGATCCGTATTTTCGGCCAGCAGCTGACCTGGCAGGCGCAGTCACCCGCGGCAATCCGGACCGATGCCGGTCCCGCGGTCTGGATGGTTCATCTGGACGCGCAGCGCTTCGTGCGCGGGCATTTGGCGGTTTCCGGCCTGGCAGCGCCCGAAGTCTGGCTGGACGGTCAAGCCCACGCGCCGAAAGACGGCCAGGTCGAACTGGATCTTGCCGCGGGCACCCACACCCTGTGGCTGGTCCACCATGGCGCCGACGACGAGGCGGCGCCCGGCCTGCAGTGGAACGGGCGCACCGACGTCGACCGCGTCGATTTTCACATCGAGCCGCGGCTGAAGGTCTCGGCGCGCCTGCTGACCAACGCCGAAACCGTCAACGAACTGGCCATTTCCCCCGACGGGCGGCGTCTGGCGATGACCTTCGGCGCGCGCAGCGATACGGCCGACCTCGACCTGTCCAGGCTCGAAATCCGGACCCTGGACGACAACCGCATCGTGCGCCAGTGGACCAGCGAACCCCCGCGCAGCGTGGCCTGGAGCCCGGATTCGGACCGGCTCGCCGTCCACGAAGGGGACAATCTCTGGCTGCACGACCTCGACAGCGGGCGGGCGCGCCTGCTGCTGGCCGGGCACGAGCATATCGGCGCCTGGCGCTGGCATCCTGACGGCAATTCCATCCTGTTTGTCTGGACCGAGCCGTTCGAGTCCGACAACGACCAGCGCCGCCGGCTGCGCTCGCTGGAGGATCGCTGGGCGACCTTCCGCGACAACAGCCAGCTGTTTCAGGTGGATGCCGAAAGCGGCCTGATCCGGCCGCTGACGGCCGGATCGACCACGGTCAATCTGCTCGACGTTCATCCGGACGGCGAACGGCTGCTGCTGTCGGAGCGCATCATTGACTACGGCGAACCCCCGCACAGCCTGTTTCGCCTCTACACCCTCACATTGCCGTCGCTGGAGACCAGCGAGGTCGGGCAATATCGCCAGATCAACGCCGCCCTGTTTGCCGAAGAAGGCTACTGGCTGCTGGCCGGACCGGGTCTGGCCCAGGGCGACGGCGCGACCACCGACGAAGAACTGGTCCCCAACGAGTACGACACCCAGCTCTATGCCCTGAGTGCCGACGGCGAGACAGCGCGCAGCCTCAGCCGCGATTTCGCCCCGTCCTTCGGCGGTGTCCATCGCCTGGCCTCGGGCGACCTGCTGCTGTCGGCGACCTGGGGCGAGGAGGTTGCGCTTGTGCATTTCGATCGGGAGTCGGAGAACTTCCGACGGATCGATACCGGGCTGGAGGTCATGGAGCAGTTCGTGGCCAGCGAGCAAGCATCGCCGGTCGTGGTCGTGCGCGGAACCGACGCCGACGCCCCGCAGCGCATCCATCGCCTCGACCCGGCCACCAACCGGTCCGAGGTCCTGGTCGATACCCGCCTGACCGAGTACCAGGGCGTGCGCTTGAGCGAGGTCCGTCCCTGGACGTTCACCAATCAGAGCGGTGACCCGATCGAAGGCCGCTACTATCTGCCGCCGGACTTCGACCCCGAGCAGGCCTATCCGCTGATCGTCTATTACTACGGCGGTACCACGCCGGTCAATCGCCAGTTCACCGGCCGCTATCCGTTCCAGCTGTGGGCGGCCAAGGGCTACGTGGTCTACGTGCTCCAGCCGCGCGGCACGATCGGCTACGGCCAGGATTTTTCGGCCCTGCACGTCAATGCCTGGGGCCGCCATACCGCCGATGACATCATCGAGGGCACGGAAAAATTCGTCGCCGCCCACCCGTTCATCGACGGTGAGCGCATCGGTAATATCGGCGCCAGCTACGGCGGCTTCATGACCATGCACCTGGCCACCCTCACCGATATGTATGCCGCCTCGATCTCGCACGCCGGGATCAGCGCGCTGACTTCCTACTGGGGCCAGGGCTGGTGGGGCTACGGCTACTCCGGCATTGCCAGCCGCGGCTCGTTCCCGTGGAACAACCCGGAACTCTACGTCGGCCAGAGCCCGGTCTATTCGGCCGACAAGATCACCACGCCGCTGCTTCTGGTCACGGGAGATTCCGACACCAACGTTCCCCCCGGCGAGAGCCACAACATGTTCACCGCGCTCAAGCTGCTCGATCGCGAGGTCGAGTTGGTCGAGTTCCCCGGCCAGGACCACTGGATCGTCGACCGCGAGCAGCGCTACATCTGGTGGGACACCATGCTGGCCTGGTTCGACAAGTGGCTCAAGGACGAGCCGCAGTGGTGGCACCACCTGTATCCGGAAACCGCGCCGGAGCAGTAGTCTCTGGACGGATTCAGGTGTGCGGGGTGACGCAGTCGGCCACGAAATGCATCCACGGGTGGTCGATGTGATGGGCCAGCCAGGGCCCAACGGCGACCAGCAGGCCGGTCAGAGCCATCAGGCTGGCGGCCAGGTAGCGCAGGCTGCGGCGGTTGACCGCCGAGCGCGCCTTGAGCGCAGCCAGGCCGGTTCCCAGCAGCAGCGGCACGGTCCCCAGGCCGAAGGCGACGACCATGGCGGTGGTGGCCAGCGGGTCGGCCAGCAGCACGGCGGCGGCGACCACCGAGTAGAGCAGCCCGCAGGGCAGCAGGCCCCACAGCAGCCCCAGACCCAGCGCATTGTCCAGCGATTTCACCGGCAGGAAACGGCCCAGCAGCGGAATCAGTTTTCGCGTCAGCGGCGCGGCCAGCTCGCCGGCGCGGTCGCGGAAGCGGCCGGGCAGGGCGATATAGAGTGCCATCACGACCAGCAGACCGCCGAGCAGAAAGCGCATGACGGTCGGTGCCCGCTCCGGTAGCAGGGTGCTCGGCAGCAGCCCGATGGCTGTGGCGATCAGCGCGATGGCGAGATAGCTGGTGATGCGACCGAGGTGAAAGCCGGTCGCCAGCCCGGGCCGATCGGCGGGCAGCTGGGCATGGAGCAGGCCGGCGATCCCGCCGCACATTCCCAGGCAGTGGGTCGACCCGAACAGGCCGGCCAGGAAACCGGCCAGCAGGGCGGCTTCGGGGGTCACGGGCACCCCCGGCGGCCGACGCGGCCGGTTGCGTGAGCAGCCACCCGCTTCAGCACTCCGACTCGCTCCGGTCCTTGTCTGCGTCCGGCCGGGCCGGCTCGTCCTCGTCGAGCACGTCCAGGGCGGGGGTGTCGAGATCATCGAACTGGTCGTTCTTGACCGCCCAGAAGAAAAAGCCGATGGCCAGCACCATCAGCACCACCGACAGCGGCACCAGAACATAAATGATGTTCACAGGTTTTCGGCCGGCGTGGACGTGACCGGATGGGGCGGCGCGGCCCCGGGCGCGACCCCGCGCGCCGGCTTGCGGCGGGAAAGGCGCTGGCCGTTCAGCACCACGAGCAGGCTGGAGGTGGACATGCCGATGGCCGCCAGCCACGGTGGCACGAAACCGGCCGCGGCGAACGGCAGCGCGGTGATGTTGTAGGCAAACGCCCAGGCGAGGTTCTGGCGCACGATGCGGCGCACGCGCGGAGCCAGGTCGAAAGCGGCGCCGACCCGACTCAGATCACGGCCGGTCACGACCAGGTCAGCCTGGGTGCGGGCAATGTCGGCGCCCTCGGCCAGCGCCAGCGAAATGTCGGCACCGGCCAGCACGGGCGCGTCGTTGATGCCGTCGCCGACCATGGCGACCCGGGCGCCGGCTGCCTGCAGCCGGCGCACGAGTTCCAGCTTGTCGGCCGGCGAGCACTCGGCCCGGGCCTGTTCGATGCCCAGACTGGCGGCCACGGTCGCTACGTTCTCGGCCCGATCTCCCGAGGCCAGAAAGACTTTCAGGCCGCGGTCGTTGAGCGCGGCGATCAATTCCCGGGCGCCCTCGCGCAGCGGGCTGTCAACGCGGAACCAGGCCAGCAAGGCGTCCGGTCGGGCCAGGGCAATCCACTGGCCCGGACCCGGCTCTTCCGGGACTTCGCCCAGCCAGTCCGCAACGAAGGCCGGTTTGCCCAGGCGGTAGTCGATTCCATCGATGCGACCGGCAACGCCGGCCGCGGTGACGCTCTCGGCATGCTCGACCGGCGCTCCGTCATCGAACAGGGAAAAGGCGGTGGCGACGGGATGGCGGCTGATGCGCTCCAGGCGTCCGGCGAGCAGCCGGGCCTGCTCCGGTGCGGTTGATCCGACCCGGCGGATTGCGGCCAGGCGCATGTCCGGAAGCGTCAGGGTGCCGGTCTTGTCGAACACCACGTGGGTGATGCCGGGCAGCAGTTCCAGGCTGTCGGGCCGACTGATCAGCACCCCCAGGCGGGCGAACCCGCGCGCGGCCGCCGCGAGCGCTACCGGCGTACCCAGGGCGAGCGCACAGGGGCAGGACACGACCAGCACGGACAGCACCACCGGCAATGCCATGGTCGGGTCGATCTGCCACCAGATGATGCCCGACAGGGTCGCACCGGTCAGCACGAAGGCCACGAACCAGGACGCCAGGCGATCGGCCATCCGGGCCATGCGCGGCTTGAAGGTCCGCGCCTGATCGAGCAGATGCACGATGCCCGACAGCACCGTGGACTGTCCCAGCTCGTCGATCGCGAGCGTCAGATGGCCCTCGCGCACCAGGCTGCCGGCCAGCACGCGGTCACCGGGACCCCGCCGGCGCGGGATCGACTCGCCCGACAGCAACGACTCATCGACCATCACCGTTCCGGTCTCGATCCGGCCGTCGGCCGGCACGGTTTCGCCGGCGCCGAGCTGAACGCGGTCACCCGCAGCCAGTTCGATCAGAGCGACCAGTTCGCTGCCGTCGGGCGTCAGGCGCCGGGTCTGTACCGGCAGCGAGCGGGCCAGCGCCGACTGCAGCTGGCCGGCATTCTGGCGCGCGACCAGGACCGCGTAGCGGCCAAGCAGCAGAAAGAAGATGAACATC